>CAYYLA010000102.1:8720-9474 GCA_964441785.1 uncultured Candidatus Cloacimonadota bacterium
TATGTGATCAGAAGCGAAAATATAAACCCCTTTTTCATAGCGAAGTGTATCATCTGCGACCGGATCTACCAGGTCAATACCATCAAAGGTTATCCAGGCAGCATCTTCCATATGAACAAAATACTCAAGATTTGAGCCATTATTAAGGACGGCATTGTCACCATCTCCTGATGTCTGGAAAATGATTGGTGATGTTTCTGTTCCAACTGCAGCAATGTAAAGATAATCTTCTGTAAAGGTTTGACCAGCAGTTACATTAAATGTTACTCCACCTTCTGGTATCTCTGCAGCATTAAGCATTTCTATAACATCAGCAAAATTGGTGAAATCTCCTGTTCCAGAGTTATCTATTACATATTCACTTTCCAAAATGGGAAGAAGTGGATTATCTAAATTCTCATCTGCCCCCATATAAGGATATCCTGCATTCCTTTCTTCACCATCAATATCGGTTGTGATATCAACTATAGGTGTTCCTGTTAAATCCGTATCTCCCAAAGATGTACCACCAATATGAAGGTCACTTCCAGATACGAAATCAACCATTTTGCTTATACCGTTTGCATCTCCTTCTGATGCTGTTTGCCACTCTTCAAAAGTTGTACACTCAGTCTCACCCCAATCGCCGATTCTGCCGTTTGTGGAGTGGTAAAGATTATAATCTGCATTCCAGTTTCCAGAAACAAAGGTGTAGTCAATTACAAAATGATCAAATTCACCACTTCTGTCATTGATTAAGATATTATTGTAAATA
>CAYYLA010000103.1:0-9447 GCA_964441785.1 uncultured Candidatus Cloacimonadota bacterium
GGATTGCGTATAAATCTTTATTCTTTATTCTTCATTACGCCAAAGGCGTATAAATCTTTATTCTTTATTCTTCATTCTTCATTCTTCATTCTTATACTAACATTCATCTCCGGTTTAATGCTCTCCCAATCCTCTGCCTGCTTAAAAACCGCAATAGATAGATTGGGGAATACATCAGAAACCGTTACAATAATCCTGTTGTCAACTATTAATTCCATGCCTTTGCTAACACCATCATCAGAGCCAAGATCAACAACAATTTTATCCTCCGACACCTGCTTCACTACTCCGAAAGAGGATTGCTTTTTTAACGCGGAGAACTCCGGATAACAGGCAAAAATTTCCGTGTATTTTTTCTCTTTTTGATCATAATTAGCGAGAACCTCTCGTTGATATTTTCCAAGCGGTAATATCATATCAATAATATTGGGATCATAATTTCCTAAGAAATTACCCGATCCTCCACCAAAATTCATTTGTGAGCTGGTGGATTTTATATCCTTTATATAAATACTTTTATCTATTGTCTGAGAGAATTCCTGACAAAACATCAGAACAGTAAAACCCCATTGTGGGCTGATCTCACCAATCCTGTTTTTGGGTACTTTCACAGACATAGATTCGCGGCTACGGCTGATTTTTAATTTATTGGGAATAATTGCGTTATGTGCAATCTCCGGTTGAGATCTGTTAAGTTCTCCAGCAAATCGTTCTGGTAATGCAGCAATAACTACTACCTTTTCCCAGGCATTCTCGGGATGAATTGTAGCATTGGTCCCTTTTATTGTTGAGGTAAATCCCAATCCTTCAATATGATCCTGGTCTATATAGATATGAATCATGGGGAGGTAAAAATCATCACCCAGATTGTAACTATATTGAAATTCATCATGTTCGACAGGAGATAATTTACCCATAACATTTATGATAAAACGGTAATAATCATCCTCTTCTTCAATCTCAAAACCAGTGAGATCGAAGAGACCATCATTAAACATCTGGTCTTCTGGATATATTACATTACCGGCACCGTAATCATCACCGGAATCATCATCGATTTTTATAATAGTCTTAGATGCAAACAGGGAAATAGTACATAAGATAAGTAATGCGATTAGTTTTTTTCTCATAATAATTTAAAAAGGGCGGGATTTCTCCCGCCCATAATTCTCCTAGAATTTTACTTCAAATGCAGCGTGAATTGTATTTGAAGAAAGATCATAATCATCAGTATTATCATCCTGATCATCTGGACTATACATTTTATGTTCGCCTCTTAACCAGAAATCAAATCCACCCATATTATATACCCATTTGTAAGCAACAACAATCTGGCTATATTCCATAGTTGTTTCTCCACCAACTTCATCTGTAACCATCTGATAAGCAGGATAAAGATCGAAGGAGATTGTATTAGTTAACTGACGTCCGATTTTTGGCATTATAACCATAGCTGTTGTAGCTACATCATCGTCATCAGAATCTTCATTATATGCATCTTCCCAGGCACCATAACGGAAATCAAATCCCCAGTTCCAGCCATTTGCATTACCAGCTAAACCAAGTTCAGCAACCATACCGGTAAAGTCATGAACTGCCATATACATGTCACCATCACCATCATAAAGATCATCTTCTTCATCATCAGCACCACCGGTATTATCGGTTCTACCAATGTAGTTGAATTGACCGTTAAAAGTCATAGCATCCATATCATGTTGAAGATTAAGGGTTGTACCCCAGTATCCAACAGGAGATTCAACCAGATCTTCACCAAGACGAAGATTTTCATTATCTCTGAACTCATGTCTTACAGCATTCTGATCACTATCCCACAGGAATGCATTTAATCCAAGACGTTCACCATAGGTGTTTCTGATACCATCGATACCACCATTGATCATCAACATATCATCTTCTCTTCTGCTACCCCACATAGAGGTATAGTTATGATGAATATAGAATGCTTCGAAACTTGGGCTGAATCCCATATCGAAAGGATCTGATGTTACAAGAGTAAGAACACCACTTGGAGCAACTGCTTCTGCATACATAGGAACAGGTTCCCAATATCCGTAACCATCGATGATATTGTCTTCATCAGCATCAAGAGCATCATCAGCTGCAACAACTGTCATCATACCATTAACATCCAACGTTACTACATCAGAAACATTCCATACATCACTGATTCCTAATCCAAGATTCTGATACATCTCCATAGTAGACATTGAGCCATCAGGATCTTCACGTGTTGCTGTTGGATTTTCAGGATCTTCAGGATCAAATTCTGTATCAGCAAACCAGAAAGCATCAAAAGCTAAATTATGAGCATCATTAATACTAGTGTTAACGTTTAATGCCCAGGCACCATCTTCTGCATGGAAATCACCGGTATTCCAGTTCCATCCCATCCAGTTTGGCTGCCATACACGGATCAAGTTCCAGTTAACATTACCAAAATGACCCTTAGCATAGATACCTTTTGTATTGTCTCTATCAATGTAACGTCTGTCTGCCATAAACCATTTACTGAATCCAAGCCCCATTGGTGTACCCAATTGAACCTGATCAATCCATTCAGTTTCTGGCATAACATCAATTCTGAATCCACGCAGTTTGAACCAACCGGTATTTGCATCCCAATAGGTCTGCCAGGCAGCAGCATTAGCTTCTACAGAACTATTGCCATCATCAGCATCCCAGATTGTTTTCATACGTAAATATGCTTTCACATTTTTACTGATGGTTGCATTTACTTTAAATTCAACCTCTGATCTCATGAAATTACCTTTAGTTACATCAGATCTTCCACCATTCCATGGATTCTCTGTGTGTGCTCCCATTGCACTTGTACCATCTGTCCATCTGAATTGATTGTAGATAGTAACACCAAGATCAATTTTCGCTTGGGCAAACGCCATTGTCGCCATCAAAACAAAAATAAGTACTACTAAGATTCTTCTCATTTAATCCTCCTGTTTTTTGGTTTAATTTGGATAAACCAGTTTTATTGTTGTTAAAACATCATCTTCTGTTTCTTCAGGATCCATCCCGGATTCCCAATCATTGAGCATATCAAACTGAAGCTCTTTTTCATCATCAGAACCATCAGCATCACCTGCAAAAAGATCAATAACATTAGGATCTCCTGCACCATCAGCTCCATTTCCAAAACGATGCTGACCATTATACTCGTTTACACGTCTCATCAAAACACACCAATCTCCAGGGAAACCAGTAGCACTGAGCATAAGAATTCCATATCCAAACTTGGATATATCAGCATCCTCTGCTATACCAAGATCAGCTTTCTTAACTGTTGATTTTATCGATTTACCGATAGGTTTATTCTTGGTTGGTAATACGATATCATCTTTGAGATGAGCTGCTTTTAAACTGATTTCACCATTGATCTTTGCCACTGTATGAGGGTCGATAAATACAACCTTTTCCCAGGCATTAGCCGGATCTATAAGAACCTGAGTACCGGGAATAGTCTCTGTATGACCGGATCCTTCTACCTTATCAGTATCAATATAGATTTGAATCTGGTGAACATCCCAGTAATCTCCCCAATTAAAACTTACGGGAGCATTAAAACTAACCTTGAATACAATCTCATCACCCTTGTCTTCGATAGTTGCTTTTGTTAGATCAAAAGATCCAGGAACATAGATAGGATCTGTGGGATAGGTGTAATTCCCTGGTCCCTTATCATCACCCTTGGGATCTTTGAACTCAATCTTCTCTCCTGCTGACAATAAAGCAGTCAACATCAGCATCAGGATCAAAGCACCAACAATAAGTCTTTGATTCTTCATATTTCCTCCTTTCGTTATATCTTTATTAACCTTTCACACCACCGGCTGTTAAACCGGAGACAAGAAACTTCTGGAACATCATAAATAGAGCAACTACCGGAATTGCAACTAATAACGAAGATGCAGCAAAATTACCCCACGCCGCACCAAACTCTCCAACCATCTCTCGCAAACCTACCGGAAGCGTATATTTTGCTTCATCATCAAGGAAGGTCGCTGCCAGAATAAATTCATTCCAGGCTGTCATAAAAGAAAACAATCCTGTTATAGCAATTGATGGTTTACTTAATGGCAAAATAATCTGCCAGAAAATCCTGCCCTTTGATGCTCCATCAATTGTTGCTGACTCCTCCAGTGAGATTGGAATCGTATCAAAATAACCCTTCAAAACCCAGATAGAAAAGGGTAATGAAGTCGTTGAATAGATGATTACTAATCCCCACAATGATCCGTAAAGATGCAACACCTTAGAGATCAAAATAAACTGAGGAATTATCATCAATACTCCCGGAAACATCTGTGTAATCAGTAACGATAACATGCCTGATCGCTGACCCGGAAATTTAAATCGTGAATAGGCATAAGCTGCTGTAGTAGCCAGAAACAGACTGGAAAAGGTTGTAACCAGAGAAACGATAACGCTATTCCTCAACCAGATCAAGAATGGTTTCTCGGTAAATACAACCCTGAAATTATCCAGAGAGATGCGCTCTGGAATCAAGCTGAGTGATGTACTTAACAATGACGTTCCGCCAAAAGCTACCTTTAATACCCATAGTACCGGATATATTGTAATGCCGGTAAATATGATCAATAATGTGTATGTTAAGATTCTATTTATCAAAGATTTATTATACATTATTCATACACTCCTTTGGTCGCTTTTGTAACTCTGGATGTAATAATGCCATAGGTAAGGAGCAAGACAAAAATCACAATACAATAGGCTGCAGCATAACCATACCGATACTGTTCAAAGGCTAGTTTATAAGCATCAGTTATCAATAATTCCGTAGCTCCAGCTGGACCACCTCCCGACACGAGATAGATAACGTTAAATTGATTGAAAGTCCAAATTGTACCCAGAATTATGGCAGGCACCATCGCAGGTCTTAATAGTGGCATCGTAACATTCCAGAAACTCTGCCATTTGGATGATCCATCAATTGCAGAGGCTTCATAAAGCTCTTTGGGAATACTCTGCAAAGCACCCAAAGCTATTATCATCATAAAGGGAAATCCCAGCCAGACATTGGTTGCGAAGTTAGCTAGAAATGCTGTAACAGGTTGCGTAAACCAACTCAACGGTTCAAACCCAAGTAACTCCAACAATCCATTTATTGCTCCAAACTGTTTATGAAACATTCCCCGCCAAATTAAGGCTGTTATATAATTTGGAATAGCCCAGGGTAAAATCAGTAGAATCCTGAAAGCTGTTCGTCCTTTTAGTTTAGGATCGTTCAACAATAATGCCAATCCTATACCAATACTCACATGAAATACCAGGTTCAACACTGTCCAAACTATTGTATGAGCAAGAGTGAAATAAAAATTGCTGTAATCCCTGAAATTTACAACCTTCAATATATTGATAAAATTCCCAACATTATAATTGCCAAGATCAGTAAAATATTCGATCAAATCACCACCAAAATTGGTTAGATTATAGTCGGTAAATCCTATCAAAAAACCATATACGAAGGGAAAGAACACCAGCAAAAAAACGCCAAACATGGCCGGCAAAATATAGGCATAGGCAAGGCGATATTCTATCAAAGTAGAAATAAATCGCTCCATTGCACCACTTAGTGCGAATATCAGCAATAACAATCCAAGCAGTGATAATGTGTATTTCCAGATATCTATGGTCGAAGGAATTGCTGTTTCCAGATCATCCAGCGAGAAATAGATTCCTACACCGTTATCGTTGAGTTCACTTTCAAGATTGTGCTGCGTCTCAGTCTTCAACTCATTCCATTGAGTAAGACTCTTCTGATAATTACCATAAACAATATTAAGTGTGAGACTAATTGTAAGGACAAAGATTATCACCGCCGGAAGAAAAGCAAAACGCTTGATAAATCTATCAATTAGAAGAATCACCAAACAGCATAAAACCAGGACAAAATAGACGCTACTGCTTTTTAGTCCAAAGGCAAAGCTATTGGTATTATCAGCTTCCAGAAAAGCCATCCCCTTAACCTTACCATCTATAAGCAGTGGATAATAGATCCTATATCTCGATTGTTCTGTTTCCGATTGACGCCAGACCACATAATCGCTAGTCTCATTTTTAATACCCTTTTTCAATTCTCGTTGAGTATCAAAGAGATCCTTATCGATCTTCGTCCCTATCAACTCCTCATCCGAATGATAGGCAAAACGACGGCCATCAACCACACCAAAAACCTTGAATTCGGGATTGTGATTCCTGATGGTCTCCCAGATTTTATTATACTCATCTTCCCGGGTTTCTTCCAACTGGTTTGGATAGTATGACGCTATCCCCTTAACCAGCATGTTACTGAGGTCTGCCAGACATATCTCAGACATCTTTTTTTCTGTATTAGTTAACAATCCATTTAATATGAAACCAATAAATAGAAGAATAACTATTACAGCGATTATTCGCCAGTTATTATGCCGCTTCATAATCAATTACTAAAATCCGGCATCACTGAGATTTTTAATAATCGTTTCCTGAGCTTTATCCAACTCATCTTTGGGATCTTTACCATTCACAGCCGCATTAATTGCAGTTGAGGCTGGAGACCATACAAATGTCATCTGAGGTATACTTGGCATTGGGATTGCATATTTTATCTGTTCTTTGAATTTTGGCAGATATTTATCTCCTGCAACCTCAGGTTTTTCATACACATTAAGATTAGCAACCGGTTGGTTACCCTCTGTTGCCATGATAAAAGCAGCCTCATCACTTACCAGATATTCCATTGCTTTAAAAGCCAAATCCTTTTTATCAGATTTAGCAGACATAATAACGCCTTCGGAGCTCATAAAAGGCATAGCTCTTTTATCAACCTCAGAGATAATCGGGAGAATCTCTACTTCGTAAGGTACACCATCTGCTATCTCACCTCTGAACCAGGGACCACTGATAACCATCGCAGCTTTTTGTTCATTGAATAAGGTTGTAACCAGTACGTTTGAGACTTCTGGTGGTATGATTTTATCCTTCAAATAAAGATCCTGAGCAAATTGAAAGGATTTAATGGATTCAGGTGAATTGACAATTGGATTGTTATCATTATCAAATACTCTTCCGCCAAAACCCTGCATCCAACATGCATTATAATAGTAGTTAGCATTCTCATAAACAAGACCATATTTATTATTCTCGGCATCGGTATATTCTTTTGCCAATTGAATCATCTCATCCGTTGTTTTGGGAGGAACCTTTATCATGTCTGGATTATAATAAAGAATAATTGATTTTAAGGCCATCGGTAAACCAAACAATGATTCATCGTAGATCATTGGTTCATAAGAACCTTCAACAAAATCCCCAGAAATATCCTCTTCCAGATAATAATCCAAAGGTTCAATTATATCAGCTTCTACCCAACCTCCAATTCTATCATGAGCAAAGATGAAAATATCAGGCCCTTTGCCAAGAGGTATCGCTGCAGTAATCTTGTCTGGAAGTGCATCAAAAGGAACGCCCAGTGCTTTAAGTTTTACTTCTGTCTGCGAAGCATTGAAATTGGCTACTACCTTTTTTAGAGCAGCCTTCTCTCCACCGCGATAGGAATGCCACAATACTACCTCTGTTTGTGCTAAAAGACTGCTTATTACAATTAATAACATTGCTATAAATATAATTGACTTTCTCATATATCCTCCTGGGAATTATTTTTTAATTTCTGCTATAAATATGCTTTGTCCCGGACAACTAATCTCCAGAACATTATTATATAAATCTAACCTGTGATTATCCGAAAGCAAAATCTCTTCTATCTCAATAGCTTCTCCATCCAAACCCTTTAGATAGTTTGTGGTTTCATCATGAAGGTTACATATTACAAGAAAGCTATGATTTTCATCTGATACTATATAGGCTAAAGCTCGTTTATTAAGGTTGGATAACTCAACATCTCCGAAGATATTGATAATCTGAATATCTCCTTTGGCAAAGGTTGGATTATTCGCTCTCAGGCGAATCATTTTCTTAACATAATTGAGGATAGAATTGGGATCACGCTGCTCTTCTTCCACAGATATCCCATCGATTTTTTCGTTCCAGACTGGATACCAGGATGTCATACCCTCGCATTTATTATCAGCACACCATTCCATCGGACGTCTGATACCTTCATCATAAGGGTCTTTACTTCCCCGCATGCCGATTTCATCCCCATAATAAAGCATCGGCATATGATTAACGGTGAGAAGTATGGATAATCCAAGCTTGGCCTCTTCTTCGGTCAATTGGGTAAAAATCCTGTTCATATCATGATTGTTAAAGAAACGATTCATAACAGCATGCTCCGGTAATAATCGTTCCTGTTCCATAAAGAGATTGATCAGTTCCTGAGCTGTTCCACTACTGATTGAACCAGCCAAACTACCCTGAAAAGGAAAATCAAATGCCATATCAAACTGATTGTCGAAACTCTGGGCAATAGAGACCATTCCTTCCCAATTCTCTGCCAGCAGTAAAACATCAGGATTCACAGATTTCACGGATTGCCTGAAATTCTGCCAGAAGGTTCGGGGTGGTCCCTTCACATAATCGCAACGGAATCCGTCTATCCCATCAGAGAAATCTCCATCCTGATTTGGATCCATCCAATAAATGGCTATATCAAATAGATACTGTTGCACCTCTATATTATTCACATTCCAGGCTGGCATGAAAGGTTCCAGCATTGCCCTGTCTTTAAGGCTATGCCGGAACTGCCAGTTGTGGGAGCGGGTGTTACTTTCGTTTGTAAAAAAGAACCAATCATCATACTCAGATTCGGGGTTTCCATAAGCATCAATAAAATATGGATGCTGATTAGAACAGTGATTCAATACTAAATCAGTAATAATTTTTATTCCACGTTTATGTGCTTCCGTTAAAAGTTCTTGAAAATCCTCATTGGTTCCATAATCCGGATCAATTTTTTTATAGTTGGATACATCATAACAATGATAACTTGGCGATTGAAATATCGGCATTAACCATAATAAATTAACACCTAAATCACTATCTGTAGAAGCATCACCATCATTAAGATAATCAAGTTTGGATGTTAAACCTTTTAGATCACCGATTCCATCTCCATCACTATCGTAAAAACTTCTGACAAAGACCTCGTACATTACACCTGTCTCTGCCCATTGGGGATAATCATAATCCTCTATCTCTACCACATTAAAACTATCATTTTCACCGGAATCAATCTCATTATTATCAATCAGATTAAGTGATCCAAGTGACCAGTCTCTCTTAAAATTACCCTGAGCAAGTTCCTTTATCCTGTCCGCATTTAAACTGTAATCCGTTACCTCGAAGAGACAATAATCATCCTCTTTGGGAATGAATCTTAAGGATTCATAGAGCGTTGATGAAACGATCCAAACTTGACGACGAGAATTGACCGGATTAGGATAACGC
>CAYYLA010000104.1:0-1421 GCA_964441785.1 uncultured Candidatus Cloacimonadota bacterium
TTCCTGCGTTGCATCACCTGCCAGGTATTTGATCAATACTTTCTTCTCCATTCATAACAACCTTGCCTTCACCACTTTCAAATCTAAAGAACTGGTCTACCGTATCATGTACCTCTTCACCAATATCCTCGCTTGGCTTAAGAGACATAACTACTAACTGCATATGTCCACCAGTAAACAATACTTTCATAAAATTAGCATTTTCTAACGTTCTATCTTCAATATTATCTACATATTCTTTAACTGCCTTCATCATTTTGGGGCGCTTTGATGAATCACGATCACCACCTGCTCCAAATACACAGATTAATCGTCTGGGTTTCAATTGCTTTAATGATAATAAAACATTGGATAATGCGTCAGGCGTATGAGCATAATCGATAAAAATGCCACAACCTCGATCATTGAGCACAGATTCCAGACGACCCTTCACGGGAAGAAGATTGTTTATTGTGTGCAACAGATTGTTGTCCAGTACATCCCCGGTTACCTGAAAATATGCAGCTAAAGCCAATGTGAGATTGTAGATATTGAATCTGCCACTTAACTGACTTTTGATCCTATATGTTTCTTCTTCAAAAATAAGGTTAAATTCGTTGTATATACGACCCTCTACAACGTCATTAAAGCGATAATCAGCAGCTCCTGATCCAATCGAACATTTTGCATTATCTATCTCTTTATAAAACCTGAAACCATAGAAATCATCAATATTGATAATGGCAACACCAACCTCTTCCATCAGAGAAAAAAGCTTGAATTTTGCTGCAGCATACTCCTCAATACTATGATGAAAATCCAGATGATCCTGGGTAAGATTAGTAAATAATGCTGCTCTAAATTTTAGTCCATACACTCGATCTAGATAGAGTGAATGCGATGAAACCTCCATTACAACATATTCCGCACCTTCTGATACCATTTGTGCAAAAATCTCATGGAGTTGAAGAAAATCTGGTGTCGTTAATTTTGATTGATGATCAATCCCATTAATTGAATATCCTAATGTACCTATAAGACCTGCCTTTCTACCACTCTTTAACAAAAGTTGATAAAGCAGGTTCGCCGTAGTAGTCTTTCCATTTGTCCCTGTGATACCAATAAGTTTTAATCGTTCTGCCGGATTATTATAGAATAATGCGGCCAGAATTGCAGCAGCTTTCCGGGTAGAATATACAATCAATTGAGGAATACGGAGATCAAGTTTACGTTCAGTTATTAATAAAACTGCACCCTGATGTATCGCTTGTGAGGCAAAATCATGCCCATCAGAAACCAATCCGGATATACATACAAAAACCATACCAGACTCTACAAAGCGCGAATCCGTCTGGACTCCATAGATTTTTTCATGATCTATAATGCCTTCTACTTCACGCAATAAGCCTTCTCTATCCAATAAATGCTCTAAGGCTAACCTA
>CAYYLA010000104.1:1431-9446 GCA_964441785.1 uncultured Candidatus Cloacimonadota bacterium
TGTTATTAGACATATATCACCAAACCCTGTTTTTGTTCCGGAGGCAACAGACTGACCAACAATAGTACCATGACCCTTAATCCGGAGCTTTATATTTTTTTTATTTGCCAAAGTTAAAGCTCTTCGCACCGTTAACCCGGTAAAATCGGGCATGATATAATCTAAAATAGCAGTATCTTGCTCTACTTTATCGGTATCCAATATTACAATTACTTTCTCGTTCCCATTAAAAGATACACCAGGTTGAGGATATTGATTGGTTACGCAACCACAATCTGATTTTATTATGTAATTACATTGGATTTCCTGTTTATCCAATATTTTATCAACCTCTTCACGAGATTTACCAAGAATATCCGGCATCCTGATATAGGATGCTTCCGACTCTTTTATATCAGCAATCACAAAATTCTCGGAATGATTCAATACCCTTTCAACAACCTCTTTAAACACAGGAACGGCTGATGCCGAAGCATAGTGATATGTATAATCTGTTTCATCAAAGATAATGACCATAACATAACGTGGTTCATCTACAGGGAAAAAACCGGCAAATAGCGAGGTATATTTATCCTTGGAATAGGTTTTTTCCCCAGCTATGATCTTCTCTGCTGTTCCTGTCTTTCCAGCAATATCAATATAGGATAATTTTGTCTGCATCGCTGTTCCATAATCCACAACACCTTGCAAATAAACTTTTAATGTATCAAGCGACTGTCGATCTGTTATTGTACGCAAAACCTGGGGTATAAAAGAGTGAGCTACCTCATCATTATCGTTTCGGATCTCTTTGACAAGATAAGGCTGCATTACCTTTCCATTATTAGCTAATGTACAATAAGCATTTGCCAATTGAAGAGCTGTAACCGAAATCTCCTGTCCAAAGGATATCGAGTGCAGAGAATAGCCCTGCCAATCCTTAGGTTTTCGCAGTATTCCTGATGCTTCACCTTGAAGATTCGACCCTGTTTTCTGTCCAAACCCATGATCAATTAAGCGTTCGTAAAGCATCTCACTTCCAACCTTTTCTACTATCTTGCTGATACCCACATTACTGGAATAAGCGATAATATCTTTAAAACTGAGTCTTTTATGTTCATGTGAATCTTTTATAATCCTTTTGTCGATAATATATTTTCGACAATCAATCATATCTGAACCTTTAAAGATATCATTCTCAATTGCCAGCAGTGCTGTTAATGGTTTTAAGGTAGAACCCGGTTCAAAGATTGTTCCTGTTGCAAGATTTGGTAAAGCTCGTAATAATGCTGCCGGCTTTTTGTAATCATCATGATTTATTCCAGCCATAGCAATTATCGCACCGGAAGATGGCTCCATAACGATACCTATAGCCTTTTTGGCATCATATTTCCTGATCCCTTTCGATAAAGACTCTTCTAGGATCTCCTGGATTTTTGTGTCCAGGGTCAGATAAAGATGGTTACCATTTCGGGCTGCACTTTCCTGCAAAAAGAGAAACGGTATGCGCTTATTATTTGCATCCCGGATACTCTCCTGCCATCCAAATTTACCTGATAATTCTCGATCCCAGGTTGATTCCAATCCGGTAATTCCACTTATCTCGTAAAAGCTGTTTTCCGGCACTTCCCCACTTTCACAATTACTCTTCACCATGCCCAGCAATGATGCTGCCAGCTTGTTTTTTGGATAAGTCCGATCTAACTTGCGAAAACTTGCAACCACTCCCGTAATATCACTATCTTCCAAATCCTTGCGGATTGCTGTAAGCTGGGATTCTGTTATATCCTGCGATACCATTAAACTATTCAGGTTGGATGACTTCTGCAATCTCCGATTAAGTTTGGATTCATCCAAATCACTATGCGAACCTATAATTGAAGCAATCTGCGTTAATCGTTCTGCATAATCAATATCTTTGTTTCGCTCACAATAATTACGGATAGATCGCAAATCCACATCCAATTGATAATATTTGATTGAGCTTACCAGCAGATTTCCTGCAGAATCATAGATATTACCACGCTCAGGGATTATCAATTTCTTCGATGGATGAGATCGTATATATATTGTAGATTTTAAATCATGTGGATCCAATATCTGTACAACAAAAAGGTGACTTATCCAAAAAAAAACAAAAATCCCATTGATTACTAGAAAAATACGTAAACGGCGATCCATGGGGTCTATTTATCCAACGCTTGTACTGATGGAATTATGTAATCAATTAGACAAAACTGACCCTTTTCTCGGTTCCAGTTGATATCGTAGACATTCTTATTGCTGTCCGGATAAAACATACCAAGTTTAGTTATTGCAAGTTCCTGGATTCGTTCTCGGCAACTGAGTTGCGAATTTCGACTGAGCAGACTTACATGTATCTCGCTGAGTGAATCAATTCTTGATTGAATTTCATCAATTCGGCGAGACATCTTGAAGATAAGATGATTATTAACGAAATGGCCGATAGTTGTAACTGCAAGCAATATAAAAACTAACAGAAGTTTTTTCCTCATAAAACCTCCACACCCTCGGCAATGCGCATCTTGGCACTTCTTGCTCTACTGTTCTCCGCTATCTCGGCCGCTGTTGGAAGTAATGGCTTTCTGGTTATAATTTTCAATGTTGATTGCTTATCACATACACAGTGAGGAAACCCCGGAGGGCAGATGCAGTCGATTGACGCCTGCTTCATGATCTGTTTTGTTACTCTGTCTTCTAAACTGTGATAAGAAATTACAACCAGACGGCCACCCGGCTTTAATAATGGGATAGCATCATTGAGGGCCTTTTTTAATGCGTTTATTTCATCATTTAAATATATTCTGATTGCCTGAAAAATCCTGGCTTTAGCCTTCATCTTCTGATGAGACCTGGTATTCATATCAATTATTCTAGCCAACTCCTCAGTTGTCCGAATCTCTTTGAGCTTCCTTGCTTCACCTATGCCATAGGCGATTCTGGCCGCTTCCCGCTCTTCCCCATATTGGAAAAACATGGACTTCAGCTCTTCTACACTACAATTATTTACAATATCATAAGCTGTCCGCTCATTGTTGCGATTCATTCGCATGTCCAGATCTGCATCTATAGAAAAACTGAAGCCCCTCTCATCTTTATCAATCTGGTAGGAGGAGACTCCCAGATCGAATAATATCCCATCTACCTGCTGAATTTTCAACAGACTGAGGCGCGTCCAGATATTCTTGAAATTATCATGGATCAACGTAAGTCCTTTATACGTATCCCCAATCCTATCTTTTATATGGTTAATTGCATCCATATCCTGATCAAAACTGTACAGTGTTATGTTCGGATGACTCTTGAGAATCGCTTCGCTGTGGCTACCACCTCCAGCGGTTGCATCGACATAGATCCCACCAGTCTTCAGGTTTAATCCTTCTAAGGTTTCTTTAAGCATTACAGGAATATGATACATTATTGATAATCCAATGAGCTGAAGCTCTTGTTATGATCGTCTAACTGTTTGCGTCTGTATTCGTAGAAACGCTCCGGCTTCCATACAGCGATATATTTACCTTCACCTTTGATAACAACTTTCTTCTCAATACCACCTATACCCAGTAACTCGTCATTTAATTTGATCCTTCCATTACTCTCAACACCCTGAGCAGGGTCGGCAAAGGAGCGAAGATTCTCCAGTAACTTTTTCTCCGTCGGAGTTTTATTATCAAGTTTAGCTATCTTTTCTTCCCAGTTATCTAATGGATAAATAGCAATATTATTCTCGGGCCCAATAGTGGCCACAACTGTCATTTTGGAGAGTTTACTGAATTTCTTCTTCAGTTCGGCTGGAATAGTTATCCATTTCTGTTTATTAACAGACGTCGTAAAGGTACCTAAAAATTCACCTGACATAACCCCTCTCCCCTTCATACTTTGTGAGCAATTTTGAGAAATTTTGAGCTCTCATGTCCAAAAGTGAGTAATTTCAGGAAGTGAGTCAAGTATTTTTTTGTTCTGTTAATGCTTTTATTTTTTAAGAACTTATCAACAGCGCTGATTTGTTACTTATTGTAATATAATAAAATAGCCCTATTAACAAGAAAAATCAAGATTGCACCAGGCTTTTGAGTAATTCTTTAAAATCATTGTGCTTACAACTTTATTTATATGGAGATATCAAGATATAATGACTACTGGGACAGATTAAGCATTGATTTGGATTGGATTTGAGAAAATTTGAGCAGAGTGTGAACCGCGAATAAACGCTAATAAACGCAAATTGTTTTGCCACAAGGACACGATGACACTAAGATAAAAAACTTCTATGCCTTGGAGGTAATAGAAGAATAAGAATAAGACTAAAAGTGATTTGTGGAAATCTATCTGCGAAGGGCGAAAAAAAAGAAAAGAAAAAAGAAAAAAGAAAAAAGAAAAAAAGCTACCACCAAACTTATTTTTTTACGACAAACCTCTGTCACTTTTTATTATTCTTGAGAAATTTTAAGAAGCCAATTTTCGGCATCCTCAATATTATTAAACACATCATAGGTAACGGAGATTTTATTTAGAAAAATTTTCACATCATAATTGGCTTCACTAAGTTTAAATTTTTCCGCAGTCTCTGTTTGAGGATCAATTACCATAGCATAACGAAATCCACTTTCAATATCATAAGCTTTCAAATAATCGGGTAATGAAGCAATTGTAGTTGGACTAAGTAAATAATCCAGATCGCGATAATCAACAATAAATTTTTGACAATTATGCTTATCACTAAGTTCTTTAATACTATAGTAATAGTCTTTAACATCTCCATCCATGTAAGTACCATGGATCTTGATATAGATATAGTCCTGGTTCACGTCATATCTGAAATCAACTCTCATTTTGGCCTCTCAAGTATTTCAAGATGAAGGCTATTTATCGGTTTAGTTAATTTGAGTCAAAGGAAAAATTATAATGATTGCAATTATTATTTTAATCATCAATATCATCTATCTTAGGGTTAAGAGCTAATCCTTTATTTTAGAGGCAATTCATCCATGATAAGCTAAAAAGAAACAATGCTATTAGGTTTGTTACATTATTACAAACCTATTTCGCATTGCAATGTTGCATCACAGGCTTGATTGTACAATTCAACCGATAATTTTTATTTCAATTGACAAAAAGAGTCCTTTCATTGATTTATTTTTTTTCAATAAAAATTCATAAAGGAGATATTCATGGAAGGTAACACAGTTTTCATAATCATAGGTATTGTTTTAGGTGGTGCTATAATTGCGATTATAGCTTATCAGATTGCACGTTTTATGCGGGGAACAATCAAGTTACATCTGGCAAAAACTGCATTCAATCCGGGAGAAAATATCACTGGTAGTTTTGATTTACATACTAAGAAAAACATCCAGGGGAATCGATTAATTGTCAGTCTTATCGGAACCCAGGTAACAAAAAGCTATAAAGATGGCAAAACAGAAACACGATCTCACGAGATCTATAGAAACGAAGTGTTATTAGAAGATGCAAAAGATTACAGTGCTGGTACTCAGGAAAACTACAATTTTGAGATCCCGGTTCCAAACATGAGTTCACCTGAATTTTTAAACTCGCCCCTGGGGCAAACGTTATCAACAGCATTAAGTCTTGTTAGCAATAGAACAACTAGAAACAAGTGGAAAGTTGAAGCTCGTCTTGATGCAAAAGGTGTTGATTTGGCCTCTTCCATAGCTATATCAATTAACAATTTATAAGACAACGATATAAAATAGCAGAGTGAATAATCAGCCTGATCTATAAGAAAAAGGTAGATTATTCACTTTTTTCTTGTAATATACAGTATCCAATCCAAAATTAGATTTAGAAAACATCAAAGGAGCGTTTATGATTTATCCAGAATACAAAGATAATTGCATAGTTAATCTGATAAGTTCGATTGTTGAAGCCTGTGATGGCAAACCCATATATCCGGTTCAGAAAGGTATAGATATAGATACCCTTAAACATTCTGAGAATATTCTCTTAATCGTGTTAGATGGATTTGGTTATGAATTTTTGAGTAATCAGCAACCAGATTCAATATTTCATAAACATCTAAAACAGCGAATGACATCCATTTTCCCATCAACAACAGCATCTGCCATAACTGCTTTCGCAACTGGCATGTCTACCTATGAGCATGCGCTAACCGGTTGGTTTATGTATCTCAAGGAGATCGGTGCTTCCTCAGTAATTTTGCCCTTTATGTCACGTTTTTACCCGGTAGATTATTACACTGCTGGCATTAGAACCGAAAAGATTCTTAACTACCGCGGATTCTTTGAGGATATCAAACGTGAATCTCATATTATAACAAAAAGTTTCATTAAGGACTCTCCCTATAATAACCATAGTTTAGTTGCATCCCAAAAACATGGATATCTAACCATGAGAGGTTTTACAAATCAAATTGTTAAAGCTGTCAAAAGCAGTAATAAGAAAAAATATATCTACGCCTATTGGCCTGATTTTGACAAATCATCTCATCGTTTCGGGATTAATGGTTCAGAAACATTTGAACACTATAAAATGCTGGATATTGAGATATCCAAACTGGCTGATCGTCTTAAAGGGACAGATACACAGATAATTATAACAGCGGATCATGGACTTTTAGATACAACACCTGATAAGATTCTTCACCTCAACGACTTCCCCCAATTGCAATCCATGCTTTCGCAACCTCTGGCAGGGGAACCACGTGTTCCTTATTGTTATGTAAAATCAGCAAAAGTTAAGGATTTCGAATCCTATGTAAAAAACGAATTTGCCCAGTATTGTCAGCTCTTTTCAAAAGAAGAATTAATCGAAACAGAGATCTTTGGCAATCAGTTTGAGAATCCAAAACTTCGTGATCGAATTGGTGATTATATTTTGATGATGAAAGACAATTATGTTCTTCATGATTTTCTTGAAGGTGAAAATATATTTGAGTTCATTGGATATCATGGGAACACAACCCCAGAGGAGATGTACACACCGTTGATCATGTTACAAAAATAGGAGGAGATAATGAACGTTTCGACTGCTATATTAAAACGTAGAGCATTCAGGAATATGATACCCACGGACATTGATGAAGAGATGATAAAACAATTGCTCGATGCTGTCCGTCTATCTCCATCCTGTTTCAATAATCAACCCTGGCGTTATACCTTTGTTTACAACAGAGATAAGTTGCAAGAGCTCCATGCTGCTTATTCAGAGGGTAATGAATGGGCCCATAAGGCTTCTCTGGCAATTGTTGCTTACAGTAAAAAAGATCTAGACTGCGTGATAAGAGATAGAATCTACTATCTTTTTGATACAGGTATTTCAGCTGGATTTCTCATGCTTAAAGCAACAGAGCTTGGTTTGATAGCGCACCCTAGTGCTGGGGTCAGGCCACGTAAAGTAAAAAAAATCCTGGATATACCAAATGATATGGATGTTATTGCCATGATTCTGGTGGGAACACATGATGATAGCATCGCAGAAAAAGAACGTCCCCAGAGAAAATCGCTGGAGGAGATTGCAACAATTATCTAACTTAATTGATTAATAGTTAACTGTTAACGGTTGTCGGTTGTCGGTTGTCGGTTGATCCACCTTCGCCAAAAAGCTACGGCGGACAGGCGGTTGACCCAGCTTCATTGCATTACGCCGAGGCAGGCGGTTGTCAGTTTACAGTTTACGGTTGACAACAGGTG
This sequence comes from uncultured Candidatus Cloacimonadota bacterium, assembly GCA_964441785.1. GTDB lineage: Bacteria > Cloacimonadota > Cloacimonadia > Cloacimonadales > TCS61 > CAYYLA01. Next base: position 9,105 of record CAYYLA010000104.1, read on the forward strand.
AAGAGATTTTTTCAAAAATAACCCTAAACGCTTCAGCACTAAACTTCTAAACTTCTAAACTTATTGGAAAAATACAATCTCTGCAGAACGCGTCATACTTATTACTTTTCCTTTAGCTCCTTCCAAATTACCAATAATCACATCTACCTACTACCTACTCCTTAGATATCAGTTTTGCCAGTCCACTTTTTCCAGGACGGGGCATATCATTCATTATTCATTACTAAGTATTCCCACTGAATTCCTATGAGTTCCTCAAGGATCATATTTCACTTCTCCCTTCTCACTTCTCACTTCTCACTTCTCACTTCTTGTCCGCCAATCTTCTAGGCGGATTCAATT
>CAYYLA010000105.1:0-9397 GCA_964441785.1 uncultured Candidatus Cloacimonadota bacterium
ATGGCCAGTGGGATAGACAGCGTGTAGATGAGCAGGGCGTAGATATCATCCAACCCCATAACAGCATAGAGTGTGCGGGTGAGATTACCTTTAGCTTTATACTGGCGGATCACATCAACTGTTCCCGCTGGTGCTGTAGCTGATGCAAGGGCTCCATAGATCAAACCAAGGGGTAGACTTTTCAGGAGCAAACCGGTTGCCAATCCAACCAGAAGAAAGGTTATTGTAGCCTCGAAAATGACAATTACTATAATGGATTTACCGAGTTTTTTCAGATCTAACCAACGTAATTCTCCACCGATTCCAAATCCCAGAAAGGAGAGGGTTAATGTATTTATCAGATCTAACGATTGGATTTGATTATTGCTGATAATGTTAAAAACGGCAGGTCCAAGAATGGCTCCGGCAACAATATAACCGACAATGAGTGGTGATTTCACCAGGGTAGCTCCTCGAGAAAACAATAGTGCTACCAGTGCTGATAGACCTAAGAAGATCAAAAGAAAATTTGCATTCATAAGACAAAAATCAATAAACTTTATGGATCGGTAAAAGGGTGATTTTGCCTATCTCATCTTTAAGGAATTGAACGCCTGCATTTTCCAGTTCTTCCAGTAAAAATTCAACATCTTTTTCTTCTGCCTGGGCCATGATAACCTTTGCGTAACTTTTGTCTTTACCCATAGTCTGGCGGAAACCTGCGAAAAGTGGCATATCAAATGCAAGTTTATGTCCCAGTGATTCACCGGAGATAACGACAGGATCTTCGATACCTGCCTCCGCTAAAGCCATCATGATATCATCAAGATATCGTTCATCATAAACGTGTAAAATCATAAACATATAATTACTCCTTCACAGTCGCTTCACCCGACTTGAATAGTGCTATTTTTGCAAATACAGGTCCAATCAGCATAACGATAAATGTGGTAGCTGTAATAACGCTCATAATCTGAATAGCGATATCGTGTCTGCCAGATTTTTCCAGAGTTTTTGATGCAGCCAGAGCCAGTCCAATGGCAACACCAGCCTGAGAGAATAAGGCCAATCCCAGATATTTTTGTATATTATTTGATGCTTTGGAAATTTTAGCACCAAACCATGATCCACCCCATTTACCCAATGATCGTGCAATTACATAGACGATTACAATCCAACCATAATTGATGATTTTTGTATGATCAAGGCGTGTACCTATCAAAACAAAAAACCAGACATAGAATGGTGGCGTCCAGTTTGACAGAGAGCTGAACACTTTTCGTGCAGTTAAGGATTTATAGTTTACTGCCACAATACCGGCTGCCATATTCATCAAAATAGGGGAGAGGGCAAAGTGTTCGGATAATCCACAATTAACCAGAATTATCCCCAGTGATAAGAAGAAAATGCTGATATGATCATGGATCTTATTAGCGACAACTACAAGTAGAAATCCGACCAGAGCACCAATCCCGAGTGAAAGCAGGATCTCGAATCCAGCATGGCTCAGGGCAGAAAGAACTGACACCTCTGCGCCTTTATCAGATCCCAGAAGGATCAGGGCTAATGGTGTTGCAATGGTGTAAAGCAGCAGAGCATAAATATCATCAAGACCCATTACAGCATAGAGGGTAGTAGTAAGGTCTCCCTTTGCCTTGTATTGGCGGATAACTTCTACTGTTCCAGCAGGTGCTGTAGCAGAGGCCAGCGCACCATAGATCAATCCAAGGGGTATGCTATCTAATAACAATGCAGTGGCACATCCAACCAGAAGAAATGCGATAGTAGCCTCGAAAATAACGATCATGATTATGCTTTTTCCAAGCTTCTTTAACTCACTGATCTTCAACTCACCACCGATTCCAAAACCGATGAATGAGAGAGTTATCGTGTTGATAATATCGAGTGAATTTATCTGTTCTTCATTGATAATATTGAAAATATCAGGACCTAGAAGTGCTCCGGCAACAATATAACCAACGATGAGTGGTGATTTTATTAATGATGCTCCCTTGGAACAAATCAACGCTGTGATCATGGATATGCCAAGAAAAATGAATAATGTTTCTGTACTCATATTCGATTTATCGTGTTATGCTAATCAAATTGTACATCTCATCAGCATTGGCTGCTGCCATCATTTTCTCCATGAATTCAGGATTCTTCAGGCGCAAGAACAAACGCGATAAAACGCGGACATAATCCTTATCCTGGGTGTCTGAAGCTCCAATCATGAAAATAAGTTTCACAGGTTTGTCATCGAGGGATTCAAAATCAAGACCTGTTTTTTTTCTGCCAATCGCAATAACAAAATCTTTAACGGATTTATGACGGGCATGTGGTATGGCAACTTCGTATCCAATACCAGTAGTCATAATTCTCTCACGATCGAAAATTGCTTTTTTAAAGATAGTTGGATTGGTTACCTGAGTGCTGTTAGAAATTAAATCCAACAGTTCATTTAATGCACCTTTCTTGTCATTGGATTTGATATCAATAATCAAATCACTGGAGGTCATTTGAGATATTTTAAACTGTTTCTCCATACAATAACTCCTTTTAATAATTAGGTGACTTACTAAAACCAGGGGTTTTGAAGTCAAACACTTTTTTAAATTAATATATTATCGGGTGTTAAATACCTTTGTGTGTGTAAACTTTTTGTTTTTGGGAGGTTATGAATTTGAAGATTATTTTAGTAGTGGAATTAGATAAGCAGATATAAATTAAGCCTTATAAACGTTCTTACCTGCGATATAAACTGATTCGGTGGATATCTCATGTCCAAGATAAAGCAGATCAGAGAGTAAGCGATCTTTATCTTTATTTGGAACATCTTGAATATTGAGGAAAACAAGATCGGCTTGTTTATCTGGGTTGATACTTCCAATAGAGTCCTCTTTTGAAAGGGCAACTGCTCCACCAAGTGTGGCATAATAGAGAGCTTCTGCGGGTGGAACCAGGTAGGTATTCTGTCGGAAAGCCATCATCTTCATGATATAGGGCATAAAGAGAGATGAACCACCAGCAACATCCGATGCCAGAGCTATTGATAATCCTGCACTCTTCAATTTTTCTAATGGAAACATTCCACTCTTTAAAAAGAAATTGGAGTCAGGACAATGAATAATCTTACTATCGGATTCTTTTAGCATCTTGATCTCTTCATCGGTTGGATGGATAACATGTCCTAGCAGGGTTTTAGAGGATAACAAATTATACGTTTGATAAACTTCTGTATAGGATGAACACTCTGGGAACAACTCTTTAACCCAGGCAATTTCATCGATATTTTCAGAAAGATGAGTTTGGATATAAGCATCATTACTCTGGGCAAAATTTCCTGTTTCTTTCATGAGTTTTGCAGAACAGGTCGGGGCAAAACGTGGCGTCAGGATATACTCAAGCAATGGTGAGAAATCAGTCCATTTATCAAAGAGAAAAAAGCTATTACGCAAAGAGTCCATCGTATCCTGGATAAGAAAATCCGGTGAATTCCGGTCCATCATCGTCATACCGATTAGAGCGCGAACACCCATTTCATCAGCTATCTCGAAGGCTTTATTGCAGGCTGTCATAAAGGGTGCTTTATAGATGACAGAGGTTGTTGTTCCACATCTGAGTTGATCTGTAAAAAAATCTCTGGCAACTTGTTGGGCATAGCGAGGGCTTTTTGATTTGAGCTCTTCTGCAAAGGTTTAGGTGTTTAACCAATGCAAAAGATTTGGACTATGAGATCCACGAATATAGTATTGAGATAGATGAACATGGCTGTCAATAAATCCGGGTAAACAGAGAAGGTGAGATTTATCAATAAAATCACCATCATGTGTGTCGTTAATGGATTTGATTCGACTATTCTCTATGGTAAGAAAAACATTGGGTGTATATTGGCAGAAATCCATGGAGACAGGGTTGAGAATATTTGTTTTAAAAGTAATCAGCTTATGATTCATTTTTCAGTGATGTAGTAGTAGGTTGATTATCTTTTAACGTTGCTTTAACTTTAAGGATTTTAGTGTTAGTAGCTTCCAATATCTCAAAAATCCATTTATTAACTGTTAGTTTCGCTTTTCTAGCAGGTATTTTTGCCATTTTATGAATCAGGAGACCAGCCAGCGTTTCGTAATCTCCTTCCGGCAGGTTCATATCAAAATCATCATTAAGATAATCTATTTCAACATATCCCTGGATAATATAAGTATTTTCGGCCACAACCTGAACTTCTTCGGAGGTAGTGTCGTATTCATCTTCTATTTCACCAACAATCTCTTCAAGAATATCTTCGATAGTAATAAGGCCGGCAGTTCCTCCCCAGGAATCAACGATAATAGCCATACTGACTTTTTGGGATTGCATTGTAGCCAGGAGTTTACTGACATCCATTGTTTCCGGGGCAAAGAATGGTTTTCTGATAAGATCTTTTGCTTTTAATCCTTCTCCTGTGTTTGAACTTTTCAGTAGTTCATAGATTATTAGAATACCAACAATCTCATCCAAGCTATCCTTATAGACTGGGAAGCGAGTATAGCCGTGTTCTTTGGCAATCTGGATCACATCATCCATAGACATATCCTGTTGGATAGCGATAACTTCGGTTCTATGGATCATAACATTTTCTGCTTTTAACTCGGTAAATTCCAATGCATCTTCCAGCATCTCACGCTGATCTTCCTGAAGTGTATCATCATTCTGGGTTTCCTGCAGCATAAGAGAGATATCTTCTCTGGTTAGATATTGATAACCTGGTTGTGAAGGGAGTTTAAAAATCTTAGCCAGTGAATTGTTTATGACAGCTACAAATTTCACAAAAGGTTTAAAAATCAAACTGAAAAATCGTAAGGGTGGAAAAAATGTTGTAACCAGGGCATTGGCATTTTCCCGGAAAACAGCTTTTGGTATAAGTTCAGCAAAAATCAGGATTAAGAAAGCGAGCATAAGGCTGAGATAATTATCGGGGATAAAATCCAGATATTTATCATATTCTTTAAACAGATAAGTAGCCAGTGAAGAGACAATAACAACAGAAATATTTGTACCAAAAAGGGTTGTTCCAAAGAGTCTGTCGGGGTTATTCATAAAATCCAGGATCTGTTTTTTTCTGGAATCAGTACGTGACTTTTTTTCCATCATAAAACGATCAATAGAGATTAAACCGGTTTCGATACCGGAGAAAAATGCTGATAAAACAAAGAATATAAGAATTAAGAGTAAAGCAATAATACCCATTTTAGTTATTTACTATCTCGTTTTTATGAGCTAGCTTTAATGCCTCCACAAATTCATCTATTTCGCCTACCATAATTGAATTGAGTTGGTAGGATGTCAAATTTATTCTATGATCAGTCACCCTTGATTGTGGAAAATTATAGGTTCTGATTTTTGCGCTGCGATCACCGGTACCAACTTGAGACTTTCTGGTTCTGGATATTTCTGCTTCCTGCTTGGCGATCTCGATATCCAACAATCTGGAACGCAATACTTTCATGGCTTTAGCTTTATTTTTAAGCTGAGATTTTTCATCCTGACATGTTACAACCAGACCGGTTGGCAGGTGAGTAATTCTTACTGCGGAATCAGTTGTGTTAACACTCTGTCCGCCATGGCCAGAGGAGCGATAAACATCAATCTTCAAATCATTGTCATTAATTTCTACATCGATATCTTCTGCTTCGGGAAGAACAGCAACCGAGATTGCGGATGTATGAATGCGGCCTTGTGACTCTGTCTCTGGAACACGTTGTACACGGTGAACACCACTTTCGAAGCGCATATTCCCATATACATTATCTCCGGAGAGAGAGAAGATTATCTCTTTGAATCCACCAACTCCAGTTGGATTAGATGAGATAATGGTCTTTTTCCATTTCATCTTTTCTGCGAAATATGTATACATTCGATAAAGATCGGCAACAAATAAAGCAGCTTCATCACCACCGGTTCCCGCCCGGATTTCGACAATAACGTCTTTTTCATCATTGGGATCTTTGGGTGCAAGAAGATCTTTCAAGCGCTCGAACTCGAGATCATACTGTTGCTGGCTTTCGTCTAATTCTTCTTTAGCAAGTTCAATCATCTCAGCATCTTTTTCTTCGCGAATCAGTTCGTTACTGTCATCAATGTTTTGTTGTAAATCACAGAGAATTTTATAGCACGCCAGTATCTCTTCTAGATCACGAAAACGTTTGGAGATTTTTCTGTAATAGCGTTGATCAGACATCTTAGCTGGATCATAGATCTCTTCTTTTAGTGCTTCATATTCACTTTTGAGATCGTTTATTTTATCATGGGGTATCATAACGTTCCTTATAAAATTTTAATATTTGATTCTTCATCCAGGTTAATTTCCAGAGCAACCTTCATTGCTACTACAGCAACCTCGATCTGCTCGTTGTCAGGTGGCTGGGTTGTGATTCTCTGTAATGCAAGTCCAGGAGCTGTCATTAATTTAACCAATGGATGATTTATATTCTTTCCTGATAGTTTCAAGACTTCATAGGAGATACCTGAGACCAGTGGAATAAGCAGCATATGGTAAGCCAGGCGAACCAGCAAAGCAGGCGATCCCCATATAGAAGCAACTATGGTATCAATAATCGAAAAGACCAGAATTGATATCAATAATACGAAAAACATAAAACTTGTTCCACAACGTGGATGCAAGGTTGTAAATTTTTGGACAGAGTCAGCATCAAGGGCACTTTTATTCTCATAGGCAAATACAGATTTATGCTCTGCTCCATGATATTGAAATAATCGTTTTACATCTTTCATAAGACTGATTATCCAGACATAAAGTACAAAGAAAACTATTCTGATACTTCCAGCAAGAATGTTAAAGTAGAGATTTTCTTTGCCTAATCCAATCCAATCAGCAATTTTATATGGAAGAAATGCGAAAAGCAGAAATCCCAGCACAAAAGCAAAAGCAAAACTAAAAAATTCTTCGGTTTTCTTGCGTTGTTCTGATTTTTCTTTTACGGGTTTTCCTGATTTTTCCTGTTCCTCTTCCGCCCAGTCTTCTTCCCATTTTGATGCTGAGAAATTGAGGGTTTTAAATCCGATAATCATCATTTCGATAAGTGATACAAAACCTCTGACAAGTGGAATTCCCAGGAATTTTTTCTCTTGCGTAATGGATTCAAATGCTTCTTTTTTAACTTCTATACGTTTGTCTCGTCTACGAATTGCAGTAGCCAGATATTTTGGTCCACGCATCATTACCCCTTCGATAACTGCCTGACCGCCAACCTGGATTTTCTTCTCTTCAGCCATGTTGTCTCCAAAAAAAATGCACCACAATACATTAATAAACGTAATTGTGGTGCTTGTTAAAATTATCTCTAATTTTCGTTTTTTGTGTTGTATTTTTGTTTGAATCTTTCGATTCTACCAGCTTTTGCTATAGCCCTTTGTTTTCCTGTGTAGAAAGGGTGACAATTGCTGCAAATTTCCACTTTCAGTTCTTTGTTAGTGGATTTTGTTTCAAAAGTATTCCCACAGGAACAGGTAACAGTAACTTTTTCATACTTTGGATGAATACCTTCTTTCATAATCTATCTCCTATTATCTAAATTTTTTACAATAACGCTTCTTAGAATGCAAATAATTTTTTGCTGTCCTATGATGTCAATAAATTTTATGTTGAATCCCCATTATCCAATATTTAATTATCTGATAAAAAATTAAATACTTAGCTGCTCCATCTGTCGAAATCAATATTTTATCTATATTATTAAATTTAATCTGATCTATGAACATAAACCAGTTTATTTATCTAAATCTGATTCTTAATTTTTTTAATCAGCAGATAGAGCATAAATATTCTAACAATTCAGGTATTTTTTTATATTGGATAATTCAACATTCCTGCTTAAATTAAGAGACTACAGTATCATGGGATATTGTTGTTTATCCAACCTGAGGATGATAGATGTTACGTTATCAGCATCGGACCCGCAATGCTGTCAGCGCTTTTTTTATCCAATAATAATTCTATCAGTTTGATAGAGAATTCTAATACGGTTCCGGGACCCTGACTGGTGATGCAGTTGCCGTCGACAACCACGCGCCTGGTTGATAACTGATGGGAAGGAATTTGATCCTGTAGAGCAGGATGGCAGGTTACGGTTTTGCCTTCTATCAAATTGTGGGGAACAAAGACGACCGCTGGGGATGCACAGATGGCCGCGATGAGTTTATTTTGAGAACCCTGTTTTTTCAGTAATGTTATGAGGTCATCACAATCACGCAGATATTCCGCACCAGGCATTCCTCCTGGCAGAGCTATACAATCGTATTCTTTATCCAAGCATTCACCTATAAGGCAATCTGCAATTAATTTTGTTTTCCGTGAACCGGTTATTTGTAATTCCTTTTCAATTGAAGCCACAGTAACTACGATTCCGGCTCTGCGCAAGGTGTCTATAATTCCGACAGCTTCCAGCTCTTCGGAATCATTGGCGATGGGGACTAACACGTGTTTCATATCAAACCTCCATGTTAAAATTTATTTTTTAAAGGATGAGATCAGAATGCCAATACCGAGAAGAAGAATAATTAATCCTGAAATTGAGATAGAGATATCGGTTGATTCTCCAATACCTTTAACTAGAACAACAACCCCAAGAATGATGGAGAACCATCCGGGTTTATATCCCTGTAGATATTTGATCAAAGCCAATAGTAATAAAATTATGCCTGTTCCAATGAAGAAACTACCTGCTGGCAGGGTTCCTTCTGGAAGAATCCACAAAATACCAAGAAATACGAAAAACAAACCCCATCCAATATGATCAAATCTATCGGGTGCTTCTTTTCTCATAATACTCTCCTCATGTTAAATGATGAAAAAAATCAACAACTTTTATCGATTAATCTATTCTAACCAATTTGAAAACAACAGGTCTGAAACCATCGGTGCAGCAGGTGATGGCGGTTCCCTTATTGTTCATCCAATCGAGGTTTCCCCCCATCATAAGTGTTACCAATTCTCTGTGGATATCAACCCATGCCCAGGCACAGAAATTCTCTGGCATTACGTTTGGATCCTCTACAATAAAGCTATCACCTACCTTGAACATGTCGCATGGCCCAAAGAATTCTTCCTGAAAATTCTGATTATAATAGGATGCTACCAGCTCCTTATTATAGGTGAGTTTTTCTATAATAATCTTACATTTTTTCATCTTAAAAAAAATCTCAATAGGCGGCTTAAACTAGTCAATATAAATTCTCATATGGAGCAAAGAACTTCTACCAGAGTTAAGGGATTCTTAATAGCTTTTTACTCTAATCTGTTATATAACTATATATTAGGCAATATTAATCCTATCAAAAATGAAAAATTCAAAATCTCAATGATCAATCTTCAAAAAGGCAATAATCCATAACACATTTAATAATCTCTACGCACAGG
>CAYYLA010000106.1:0-9363 GCA_964441785.1 uncultured Candidatus Cloacimonadota bacterium
AACCGACCAGACAGGGTTTTACCTTCGGGTAAATTATCTCCAGGTGCTGCATATTTTTATGGTGTCAGCTTGTTCGTTTTTGGTATTACTGCCAGCTATCTAACAGGAGAAATTCTATGCGTTGCACTGGCTATGGTAAACAGCCTCGCACTATTCTACTATGCCAAATCATTCAAATTAAGTTTTCTGACAGGTAACCTTCTTGTAGCTTATGCATCTGCATCTACTTTTGTTTTTGGTGGCATTGTTACAGACAACATTGATAATAGCATTGTAGTTGCAATCTTTGCCTTTTTATTTACACTCATTCGAGAAATCACTAAAGATATCGAAGATATTCAGGGAGACAAAGAACTCGATGCTAAAACGCTTCCAATTATAAAAGGAATTAAACCAGCATCAAAAATAATATTCATTATTGCTGTATTAATGCTGGTTTTTGCATTCTATAGCTATTTAGCTCAAGCACTTAAATTTCGCACAATCATATTACTTGCTGTTGCAGTATTTATTCCTTTATTTAGCATCCTTAAACAGATGCTCAAAAACGGTGAAAAATCTAATTTCCACAAGATTCAAACCTTCATGAAAATAGATATGCTTATTCTATTGCTAACACTATGGACGGATATATTATGAAAATATACAATGAATTAATAAAAAAATCTCAAAAATCAGCTTCCTACTTCTGTTTGTTAGATCCAGACAGGTTGGATCATGAGGGCGCTGTAGATTATGGCAAAACCTGTGAAGAATGTGGTGCCGATGGGATATTAGTAGGAAGCAGTATGATGCTAACTAATGATTTCAATTCTATCTTGAAAACCATAAAAGATAATGTTAATATTCCCGTCATCATCTTCCCTGGAATTTTCAATTTTGTTTCACCACATGCAGATGCTCTGCTGCTTTTGTCTGTTGTCTCCAGCCGAAATCCCCAGATGTTGATTGGTGAACAAGTTAGAGCAGCTCCTTTGATTAAAAAATTCGGCATTGAAGCAATTGGTACCGCCTATATGTTGATAGAATCGGGTATAACTACTTCCGTCAATTTTATGAGTGGAAGCTTACCCATACCAAGAGCCAAAAACGATATAGCAATTGCTCATGCGCTTGCAGCGCAATATCTAGGTATGAAATTATTATATCTTGATGCTGGAAGTGGTGCATTACAATCTGTTCCGGAAACCATGATTTCAAAGCTGAGAGCCAATATAGATCTACCGATTTTCGTTGGAGGTGGTATTAAAACTCCCGATGAAGCCCGACTTAAGGCTGAAGCTGGAGCTGATTTCGTTGTGACTGGGAATATCCTTGAAAAAAATTTTGACCCTCAACTTATCAAAGAATTTGTTAAGGCAGTTCATTCTGTAAAACGCTAATGATTGATATTCACTCCCATCTCTTGCCGGGAATTGACGATGGTCCTAAGACTCTTGAAAAATCAATCCTGGCAATAACCAAAATGCTCTCTTCTGATATTTCTGATTTTTTTGCAACTCCACACTATATCAGATCAACCTATCCCAATAGATCTGATGTTGTTCAAAGAGCTATAGATTTAGTTAAGACAGAAATAGATGAAAAGTTCTCAGACAGACAAATCGTCAAAGGCGCTGAGGTATATCTGGAAGAGAATATTCACGAAGATATCAAAAATTTTAATCTCAATCTGGGCGAGAGCCGATATGTGTTAGTAGAGTCAAATAGACTGGAATTTCCTTCGAATACCAACGATTTATTGTATGATATACTAAAATCAGGTTATACTCCCATACTTGCACATCCTGAGCGCTATCATGATGTTTCGGCAAATCCTTCCGTTATTGAGGATTTTATGTTTAGAGACACGTTGATGCAGGTTAATCTCACCAGCCTTACTGGTCAATATGGTAAATCAGCAATGGAAACAGCTTGGACACTTTTGGATCGAGGGCATGTTCATTTCCTTGCTTCTGATAATCATGGCCAGTTTCTTACTGATCAAATAAAAAAAATACTTGCATTAGTTGAGAAAGAATATGATTCTTATACTGTTAAATTATTAACAGAGATTAATCCTGAAAAAGTCATTAATAATGACGAAATTGATGTATTCTATCTTGAATCAAAGGAAAGATCACGAGAGAATCTTTATGACAAAATCTCCAGTTTCTTCAAAAGTTTAAGGAGATAAGATGCGAATATTAGTAACTGGAATCGAAAATCCCTTTAACCGTGAAATAATACCGCAGATAATAAAAAAAAGTGATGATGTAGATATTTTTATCACCGATAACATTAAAATACCAGCCAGATGGGAAGAACATTACAATCTTATAACATTGGATATAGGTGATATTCCAGCCTTAAAATCCTTCCTGCAGGATAATGCTTATGATCTCATCCTGCACACCAGTTACATTAAATACGAAGGAAAAAACAAACAACTGAGAAAAGCGATGTTTCATAAAAATGTAGATGCCACTGAGCAATTGATAATCAATGCAATGCATCATAAAAGTAGACTCATCTACCAATCAACCTTAGCAATCTATGGTAATGACCCAAAACGTTTACCTATCACCAACCGAACAGAGGTTTATGCCTCTTCCTATTATGTAGGAACCCGTATCAGAGCTGAAAAACTTATAGAAAACTACGTTTTACGCGGATTAAACGCTCAGATTGTTAGACATTCTTTCTTCTATGGTAAAAATTACCTTGGTATTTTAAGCAACTTCATTGATCTGAAGAAGAGAAAAATGCTGCATCTTAAAAATGGTGAAGTAATGAGAAATGTTACTAATATTGATAACTTCATTATCCTCTTAAAAAAAATCATTGAATCAGAACTTAAACCAGGGCAAATTCTTAATATTGTAGATCCCGAACCTGTGAAAACTTATGATATTATAAAACTGATTTACAACCTGATGGATGATGTTGAACCACCTAAATATATTTTTAAAAACAACGTGATTATTGAATTATGGAGAAAAGGAAGTAGCTACTTAAACAAACACGTTCTAGCAACCAACATTAGTTTCCTTAACAGAAGTAAATATCTTGATATTGATTATATTTGGGATGAAGCAAAAAGTAAATCTATTGACACATTGGCACAAATGAAAATTCTGCTGCAAAATTACCTTAAATCAGAGGGGAAGAAAAATTGAAAATTCTCGTAACCGGTGCTTCCGGATTCATAGGGTTTCAACTGACTAAAAATCTTTGTTCATCAGAGCATGAAGTATATTGTCTAGTTAGAAAAACCAGCAACATATCCAAACTTAATCCTCTTAATGTTAAATTGATAACAGGTGATCTTACCGACATCCAATCTCTGGATGTTATACCTGATGATATTGAACTTGTTTTTCACCTTGCTGCTTATGTAGATTTTTCAGCTATATCAGAATCTTCTGTAGCAAAAATGATTTCCCAAAATGTTGATGCATCGGAAAATTTATTTAATGTCGTAATCAGCAAAACAAAACAATTGAAAAAATTTATCTTTTTCAGCAGCTTAGCAGCTATGGGATTTCAACGTGGTGTTACTGTTGATAATAACACTAAACCAGAACCAGATACAATCTATGGTAAATCAAAGTACTTCGCTGAACAGAAGCTTGAAAAACTATCAGTGGATCACAATGTACCTCTCGTAATTATCAGACCCAGCTTAGTCTATGGAACCGGAGATAAAACATCCGATTTTCTAAATTCCTGTCGAATGATAAAACGTGGAATTTTCCCTATCTTCGGTTCAGGAAACAATATCATGTCGCCAGTTATTTATCTTGAAGACTTAATCAAAATCTGCTTAAGATTCATTGATTTTGATGTTTCTGGTAAATTTATATGTTGTAATGATGAGAAATTTACAATTGGTGAATTTGTAAAGATTCTATCATTAAATCTGGGAAAAGGGAGAGCATTAAAAATACCAGTTTTTCTAGGTTTGTTGTTGATATATCCAATTGAAATTTTATGTAAACTTTTAAATAAACCTGCTCCCTTGAACCGCAGACGAGTAAAAGACCTCAGTGTGGATCGAAAGTTAAGTAAAATCCATTCTGACCTCCAACAGGCAATTGATTATTTTCCTAAAACCAATCTTTTGGAAGGATCTCAAAAGGTAATTGCCTGGTACAAAAAAGAAAACCTCATTTAAGGAGTCCTATGGCAATCCCAATACTCGATACATGGAAACGATACTTTCTCGAGAACCCGGACGAAGGTTTGGGCTCAAGTTATGAACGCGTGGTTATCAACCTGAAGTTTGCAGAACTTGTTGATAAATATAAATTAACCAGTTGTTTGGAAACACCATCTTTTGGCTTTACCGGACTATCGGGAATTAACTCTATGTGGTGGGCACAACAAGGTATGGATGTATCAATAATTGATAATAACCAAGAACGATTAAACCTGGTTAAAAGCATCTGGGATGAGGTCGGATTTTCTGCAAATCTCATCTACCAGGACCAACTGGACAGATTATCTGTAGACGACAAATCATTTGATTTTGCCTGGAATTACTCAGCTCTCTGGTTTGTTGATGACCTGCATCTCTTTCTGTCGGAGCTTGATAGAACGGTGAAAAAAGTAATCATGCTCTGTGTACCTAATCGCAGTGGGCTTGGATATCTTTCACAGAAATATCTAACTGGTGTCAAATTGAGAGATTTCCTAAATGAGGATAATATCATACCTAAACATTTTATCCCCATTATGAATGAACTTGGCTGGAAATTAGTAGATAAAAATTATTTCGATTGCCCACCCTGGCCGGATATTGGTATGGGCAAAGAAGAATTATTAGAAAAAATGGGTTTAGGATCTCTATTAAAAAAAAGAGACATACCCAAACCCCCAATTAACATTATAAATCATTATAAAGGAGTTGATAAGAATTTCCGGGAAAATATGTTGAGTTATATGTGGTTGGAAAAGATTGCTCCCAATTTCATCAAATTCTTCTGGGCTCATCATAAATTCTTCATTTTTACAAAATAATGAAAAAAAACTTAAACCTGATACTAAGTATTTTACTAGGAATCACATTCCTCTTTTTGTGGTTGAAAATCATAGAATGGGATCAATTTGTTTATTATCTTAAACATTTTAACCTTAACCGAGTTCTGATATTTTCTGTCTTTTACATTATAGCCTATTTCATAAGAAGCTTGCGCTGGAAAATCATCATCAATCCCATTTATCCAATGAAAATTTTGGAAAGTTTTAACATATTTATGACTGGTCTGGTAATAAATTTCCTCATTCCAATAAGAGCAGGAGAACTAGCTAAATCAGTGATTCTTAAGAATAAGCACAATGTACCGGTTTCTCTTAGTCTTCCTTCCATTTTTATCGACAAACTGACTGACCTCTTCCCTATAGTTCTCATACTCCTATTAATTCCATTGATATCGATAAAACTCAATGCTTACCTTTATTCAATCATCCTGATTCTGTTCGTAATATTTTTACTTTTCCTGGTTTTCCTCTTCTTTGCAACAAATCATAAGGAAAAATCCTATAAAATTCTATCTGTTTTTTTACATCTCTTCCCGAAAAATTTCAGACCATCTCTGGAAACTTTTTTTTTAAGATTTGTGGATGGTATGGCTATTATGCAGAATCGTAATCGGGATATGTTTCTTATCTACATCCTGACTATGTTTGCAGTTCTTTCGGAAGCTATTTATATCTACACCTTATTCTCAGCCTTTGGTATCTCGGTATCATACTGGAAGATACTGTTTGGATACACTCTTATGAACCTTACATACATCCTCCCAACGCCCCCGGCACAGATAGGATCAAATCAATTTATGTGGGTTCTAATTTTCTCGATTGGTCTGGGTATAAATGAAAACCTGACAAGTGCCGCTGTTACATTTTCTCACCTGCTAACCACTATCATTATTTTTGTAATTGGCTCGTTATCATTAACAAGTCTAAAAATTAAGTTTACAGATATTATACGGATAAAAAATTAAGCACAGAGGATATTATGAGCGATAGAAAAATTGAATTATTAGAGAATTTAAGTATAGCAAGAGAATCTATTCGTAAAGAAATTGGAAAAGTAATAATTGGACAAGATAAGGTTATAGATAACTTTCTGATCGCAATTTTTGCTAATGGTCACTGTTTATTGGAAGGTGTGCCTGGTTTGGCTAAAACACTCTTGATCTCTTCTCTGGCAAAAGTTTTCAACATGAAATTTAATCGGATCCAGTTTACTCCCGATTTAATGCCATCAGACATAACAGGAACAGATATACTGGCTGAAGACAAAATCGATGGGAAACGATATTTTGAATACTTGAAAGGCCCGATCTTTGCCAATATTATTCTTGCCGATGAAATAAATCGTACTCCGCCAAAAACTCAAGCAGCCTTGTTGCAGGCTATGCAGGAATATGAAATAACAGCGGGTAATCACACCTTCGTATTAGAAAAACCTTTCCTTGTATTTGCAACCCAGAATCCCATAGAACAAGAAGGAACCTATCCTCTACCAGAAGCTCAACTGGATAGATTCATGTTCTACATAAATATTGACTATCCAACGTTCAAAGAAGAGATTGAAATAGTAAAACGAACAACTTCCGGCACCAAGGAGATCATAAATCCTGTTATTACAGCAGAAGAAATCATTGCAATGCAACAGGCTATTTTGGAAATTCCTGTATCGGATCATGTCTTTGAATATGCAATACGCCTAGTACGAGCAACCAGGCCAAAGGAAAAAGACACACCGGAATTTATAAAAAAATGGGTAAGTTGGGGTGCTGGCCCCAGAGCATCACAGTTTTTAATTCTTGCAGCCAAAACCAGGGCAGCTTTAGATGGCAGATTAAGCCCATCGGAAGCAGATATAAACGCAGTTGCGGAAATAGTTCTACAGCATAGAGTTCTGGTTACATTCGCTGCAGAAGCCGAAGGAATGAATTCCTGTGATGTCATTAAAAAATTGATAGTTGAAATTAATTAAAAAAATATTTGCATTCCGTTAAAAGTACCATTAATATTTTATAAATATTTATAGTGTGAAAAATTTTGGAGGATTAATGGGGACTTCGAAATCAATTATTGTTTTTTCTACACCAACATGTAGCTGGTGTAGAAAGTTGAAATCATATCTTAAAGAAAAAAATTTAAGGTTTAAAGATATCGATGTCTCAAAAAACGAACAAGCTGCCAGAGACATGGTAAAAAAAACAGGGCAGCGTGGTGTACCACAAGTTTGGATCAATAATCGTCCTGTGGTAGGTTTTAATAAAACTGAGTTAGAGAGATTACTTAACAAGAAATAGGAGATGAAAAAATGGAAAAGATTGTTGATAAGTATGCAGCATTGAGCAAAGATGTTTATAACCTTTGTTCAAAAAAGGAAATGATCAGGAGAAAATGCCTTAACCTTGGTAGAATGGAATGTGATTTATTGAACTTCCTTAACAATGTAGAAAAACCTGTTTGCATGAATGATCTATCGGTAGAACTTAAAGTATCACACAGTAGAATTACCAGAATCATTGACACACTGGTAAAGAAAAAACTGGTGAGACGATTCCCATCAAAGAAAGATAGAAGAAGCTGGTTGGCTGAGATAACAGACAAAGGTATTAAGGCTAATCAACAGACTATACTGGATTTCATGAACATTCAGGAAGACCTGATTAACAGATTACCTCAAGATCAAATTGAAGACATCTACGAGCACATTAAATTGTACATGGCTGCTTATCAAGCTGCTTTAGTAGGTAAAGATGATGTATTAGAAGATGAATAAAATTACTGCTAAATGGTCTGGGAATATGGCATTCCAACTTCATCAAGATGGTCATAAATTCTATTTGGATGCATCTGAAGATGTTGGAGGAAATAATAAAGGTCCCAGACCAAAAGCTCTTTTACTCAGTGGCTTAGCTGGTTGTACTGGCATGGATGTAGTGTCTATTTTAAAGAAAATGAAAATAACAGATTATCAATTAGAAATAGATATCTCCGGAGAATTAACTGATGAACATCCAAAAGTATATAATAAAATCCTTATTCAGTATATTTTTACTGGTAAAGATCTTCCTCTGGCTAAACTGCAGAAAGCAGTAGAACTATCAGAGACTCGATATTGCGGAGTCTCTGCAATGCTGGGGAAAACAGCAGAAATAAAAACAAAAATTACTTTAAAATAGGCAATACCAACAAGGAGAAAACATGAAAAAAATACTCTTCGTTATAGTAATTGTTGCTTTGTTTTTAGCCCTGGTTGCGGAATCAAAAGAAATTCTGAGTGACAGAGCTGAAGCATCCAACAAAACAGAAATCAGTAAAGAATCCCATTCAATCCAATGGTATGATAATGTAGAAAAAGCTCTTCTTAAGTCGAAAGAAACCGGTCATCCCGTATTCATTCATTTTACAGGATCAGACTGGTGTGGATGGTGTATAAGACTTAAAGATGAGGTTTATGATCACACACCATTTATTGATTATACAAACAATAATTGGATAATGGTAAAGCTTGATTATCCCTCTGAAAAGGTTTATCAATCAGAAGAAACGAAAGCTTATAACATGGAAAAACTCAAGCAATTTGGGATAAAGGGATTCCCAGTAGTATTACTGAATTCTACTGGAAAGGAAATTGGAAGAACTGGTTATCGTGAAGGTGGACCGGATGTTTATATTAAACATCTGGAAGAGTTCATAAATTAAAAAAAAGGGGGAAATTTTCCCCCTTTTTTCATATCTATTTACGGTTATTGCAAATCTCAATTCCTTTTTTAAGCACAATACTAACGTTGTTTGATCCAAAATGATATGGTAAAAACTGATAATTGGGCATATCCATAATCAAAATATCAGCATCTTTACCTTGCTCAATACTACCTATGGAATCACCCTTTTCGATTGCATAGGCCGCGTTAATTGTACTGGCAGAAATCGCTTCTGCTGGAGTCATTCTCATCTGTAAACAAGCTAAAGTTATCACAAATTGCATACTATCACAATTACAGCTTCCCGGATTATAATCAGTTGCAATGGCTACGGGTAAATTATTGTCTATCATATCTCTCGCTCTGGCATAAGAATCCATACCTAAGCTGAAAATTGTTGCAGGAAGTAATGTTGCTATTGTACCAGCTTCCCTCATTGCATCAATACCAGCATCACTGCAGGCTCCTAAATGATCTGCAGAGACAGCACCGACCTCTGCCGCCAATTGTGCTCCACCTATCGGCTCAATCTCATCAGCATGAAAACGTAATTTGAAGCCCAATTTCTTTGCATGATTCATGATATCGCGACTTTGATCAATATCATATACATGCGCTTCTGTAAAGATATCACAATACTCTGCAATAC
>CAYYLA010000107.1:0-4213 GCA_964441785.1 uncultured Candidatus Cloacimonadota bacterium
ATACCGCTGCAAACTGATAAGGATTGAATTTTACAGATTCGCCGTCTCCTGTTGTATTAAGATCGAAGTGGGCAAAAAAAAACCGAGCTTAGCTCCATTTAAAATAACCGCAAGTACCTGCTCCAACTCATTTCTAGTCAGGTTATTAATTACATAGCTGTATAGCCGCTTATTCAGCCTCTTATTATCGCATTGTAAGCCCAAAGTAATTATTTTTGCATAATTAGTCAGGTTTTTAGTTATGAACCTCGTATGAGTTAGAATATCAGCTTCTTTATTGTTTAAGTAGGTTTTTAATATACCATCTTCAAATTTTAGCACAACGCCTTTTGGTATATCAAATTTATTAATAATAGAAGCTATTCTATACACATTGTACAAGTTCGGTTCTTTTACCTTGAATTCTTTTGCAATGTTGAATCCTAAGAAGTGCAGCACCTTTTCAAAGATATTCAAATCTTTTTTGGTGATCGTTAACACCTGAGGATTGAGAATTTCTGTAATATTCATAAAAAGGGTTTCCCCTCCCCTAAGAGAGGGGATTTTCCTTATGCACTATATTCAGCAACAGCTTGAGCATAATGAGAATCAAGAACGCCGTCTTTTGTTGCGTAAGCTCTAACTAATACATTACCGGTTATTGTTACCGCACTTGAATAGGTTGCGCCATATTCAGCAGGGTCAAGACCGCTGATAGTATATTTGATAGTTGCGCCATCAGTGGAACAAGTAATAGTAACATCATTACCATCTTGAGAAATAATAGGAGTTGCAACTCTACCGCTAGCAGCCTGAGCATAGATTTCAACCGGAACTAATGGCTCATCTGAAGCATCTCTAGGAGAAGCGACTGTTATCATAACTTCAACTAAAAGCTCACCAGCTCTGGTAAATGTGCCTGTAGGTCGTATTTGTAAACTACCTCTGCGAATATCAATATACATTTGCTCGCCTTGGAAAGCATTAGTAATCAGCTGTACGGATTTATAATTAGTTGTATCACTAAGAATAGTATAATCCAAACCGCCGCCACTTCTAGCTGTTCCACCTGCAAGCTGCATATTGCTAACAATATTAGCTGTAGTAACAAATTTAATTGATTTCAGGGTTTCCGGGTGGTTGCGGATAATCTCAAAGGGATCATCGCTTTTCCCATCCCAAACACCTGTTTCTTCTAATTCGGGGAAGTCTAATTCAACTGAACCTTTCTTTACATAGATCAATTCAGTTAAAGAACTACCCATTGCTCCATTATCACCACATGCACCGATACTAACGGAGTATATATCAGGAATTACATTCATAATTTTTACCTTCGTATTCTTTTTTAGTGTTGAAAATCAAAACATCAATATCACCATTGAAGGATAGTATTTGGCCCGGCTTTTTATAACCGTCATACACCATCTCGCCTGTGTTGACATTAATAGCTCTGATATAACACCCTTTTTTTGGAGTAATCATTACTCACCTTCTTCAAAGATTTTTTGTGCATATACTTCCAACCTTATATTGTTATTGATATATTTCTCATCACGGGGATCATCTATAACACCCTGAGCATCAATAGCAAATTGGAGATATGAACCGTCACCCTGTTGATCATAGTCATTCAGAAGTTGTAACACTGCCTTGTTAACCGTATCCAATTCAACCATCTCATAAACACCATCGTAAACAGGATAGAAAATGTTTATATTAACATAAACTTGTTGATTTTCTATTGTTTCATTGGCTATTAGAGGAAGTGCATTAATTACAAGATGTTTTCCTAATTCTTGACCTTGATGCACTACCGGTTTATTAATATAAATATCAACATAATCAGTAACAGTGGTGTCATTGATTATATTGTAGATACGGTCTAATATTTCAAGCTGTGTCTGTACTCGCATTAATAATTCCAGAATATTACACGAATATATGACCAGTTCTTAACTCTTCCAATCCCCTGATTTGCTGTATCAGATTTAATTACAATCCGATATTCAAAAGGGACATTGGCAAAATTAGAATCAAGTTCGGCCCAACCTTCTAACGTTTTCTCAACATAAGTTGTACCAATAGCTGAAGCGCAAGCAGTCCACCCCGACAAATCAGTCCAAGTGTCCTCATTTAAATCTTTTGCTTGTATTTTGGCGTAGACCTTCGCTGTTGAAGAAGTGTCTGCTTTTAGCTCCATTATAACCTTAAAATAGACATCATTAATTTGCTTTTCATAGTAGTCAATCCCGTCTGAGGTAGAATAGTCACCAGCTTTTACTGTCAATGTGTCATGGAAAACCACGACTGAATCGTTCGCTGTTGACGTTGTAACTGCATCGGAATATTGATCACCCGATTCGGTTAATAATCCGGATACTATCTGATCAGTGTAATCCATCTCAAAAGGTGCTTCATAAGCACTAAGCGAAAAACAAATTATGACTAATATATAAAAGATAAATCTTTTCATTTTACATCCTTATCCAAGAGCTTTTAGATATTTCTCAAGTAATTTTTCAGCAGCAGTAGCACCAATTGAAATAACGTCGTATCCATCCAAAGATTGAACAGCGGCGGCGTATTCCATCCCGGCAGTACCAAGAATAAATATTTCTTCATCACTATCCATCTCTGATATAATACTATTTAGCGCTTCTTTTGCTGCATTAACACCATTGGAAGTTTCACCCGGAGTAGATTCCACTATGACCTTACCATCTTTTATTATTGAATATCCTATTGAGTTTCTAAGATTAGATGTCTGGTCGGTATAATTACCAGATGAGCGGCTTATATTGACGAACTTCTCACCAACTCTAGCTGCTACCATTTCCATTTTACTAATCTGCTCATCAATAAAATTATCAACATGATTATAGATGTCATCAACCCTAAAAACAGGCTCAAATCCGCTCATATTAGATTTAACTCCACGTGTCTTGTATAGACAAAACATTTATTTATCGTTAGTTCTCTACCCTTATAAATGAAGCCCTGTCCCTCTAAATCCGGTCCAGCTTCGTCAAATAAATCACAACAGACTAAATACTTGTATTGTATCTTATTACCGCTAGCATCTACTGTATAGTGTCCACCAGCGTTTTCTGTTACTGTGCAACTTATTTCAATATCGGTAGGTTCAGAAATTACAGGTTTTCCATTTACGGTTGAAACTGTTCTTGTCCTGATTGTACCTGTATAATTTCTCAATAAATTCATCGTCTTGCCATTCCATTTACTCGATAACCAGAAACTTTGCCATAGGATTTTAAAATCCTTCTGCGCCATTCCAGTAGTTCTCTTGAATTATATTTAACTGAGTGCGAACCCTCCTTGAATTCTGGAAGGCTCGCCATCATATTCAAAACATCAGCAAGTGCAAGATCTATCTCTTTCTTATTTGCCGCAGTGTATGTAGCCGACCCGGTTATCCCGTTATCGGTTAACACTTTCTCAAATAGATTAGTGTTGTTGTACTCAACTAAAGACTGGAGAGCTTGCAGCTTCGTCATTTCTAGTCGTCCAAACCGTCAGCGGCAACTGTTCCGTGTTTGAATCTTACACATTTATCAACACTTGGGAAAGTTGGGAATGCATTCCAAATACCTTTTGTAGTTTCAACAAGAGGTTCTTTTCCTGACCATTTCATTGTTACAATACCATCACTATTCTTTACTAATACAGCATCAGAATTTTTAAGGTGATTGTATTCAGCAATTGGACCGGAAAGCATATTACCAAGCTGTAATTTAGGAATGAAAGTTGTATATGTAGTATCCCAACAGTTTGTCGTTGTCTTGGTACCAGCTTCGTCTTCAAGTTCAACGTAAGAGTCAACAACGATGATAGTAGGATCACCCTGACTTGTGAGATATTCGTTAATCTGCTCAAGTGTAGGGATCCTCTTTGCGCTTGAGTCGTTACTAATAGCCTGAATAACTTCGGAACTTTTCTTAACCCAATTGAATACAGATCTATCCATTAGAATGTTGCTAAACATAATTCCTTGACTTCTGAATGTTTCAACAATTTCATCAATATCAGCAAGAGGGGTCATAGTTGTAATGTCAGCAAGTGACCAAGCCCTATTCTCTGTAGCAGTTTTTACAACTCTTTTATTAGCATCAGGAAGTTGGAAGTCAATATTTTCTTCTGTGATAATTCCATTGTTATTACTAGAAGTTAAGGCGATTGAGAATTTAGAAGCAGCTTGCATACATAGCCATTC
>CAYYLA010000107.1:4313-8218 GCA_964441785.1 uncultured Candidatus Cloacimonadota bacterium
CCCCCTACTCGAACCTTACTCTGTCGGTTAACAGAGTTTTATATGCTGTTGGAATTGGATAAGGCATATTAGATTCATCTACTACACATCTGCGAATCATACCACCTGAAACATTGGCATCTTCATCTAAATCAAATTCAACTTTCTGGTGCATTAGAACTAAGTCTGTATAGGCAGGAGCCATATAACTTGGTTTTGGTGATCCACCAGAAATATAATCGGTTGGGATTGTCAAAGTTCCGCCCGTAGCTGCTGTGTCCCAGTCACCGCCAGCAGCGAAAGTCCAATTGGTAAAGTCAATACCATTAGCATAACCCAAAGCCCGAACAGCTGTTTGGATAAGAGCTGCGGTGTTCTTGGTTGCAGTTGAGCTAGCAAGGGCAATTGCCAGTGTGTTCGTGGCAACTGTATAGCTAACAGCAAGGGCATCACTACCATTTTGGGAAATAGTCACTGTAACGCCGTTATTGAGTCCATCTGTATTAGATACAGTCAATGTGTTACCTTCTGCATCTTCTACAACAGCGGTTCCTGCAGTAGCTGCGTTAGTTGTTTCAGCAGAGCCAAGATACAATACTGAGTCTTTTGGAACTGCTTCTTTTGAGTCGAGTGTGGCTGTTAATGTTAATGTATCATAGTCGTCACCTTCTGTGATTGAGGAAATCTTTGTTGATACATCACCATAGATAACAAAGTCGTCTGCGTTAAATTGATGATCAGGAGAGCTATTGCAAACCTTAACATCTGTTCCACCTGCGGCAACTGCTTCATAAACCTTTGCAGTCTTCATCAATTTTGCCATGCCGGAGCTAATCCCAAATACAGCACCAGCATCAATTTTAGTTGTATCCGATTTAAGGTCTGCAAGCACAATCGTCTTTGTAATCGGCTTGTCAAATATTTCCTTAAATACTATAGGAACAACTGATTCGGTTGTCTTATAGACATTTAATCCATCGTTTCGCATATTCTAATCCTTCATTCCGGGAAGAGGTTTCAATCCTTGGTTTGGTGGATTATGGTAATCAAACCCGCTGAGAACGCCACATATTTGCAATATAAGGCTTTATCTCTTTGGCTGAGATTCATATATTTAGATGAGATTTTTAAATTTTAATTGAAATCTCTGCTTTATTTTAATCTCAGATTTCATTTAAACACTTCTATAATGCTAAAAAGATCGATTTTACCTTCTAAATGTCAATAATTTTATGTCAGATATGATATTTTGCATCAACACAAATTCCTGTATGTACAATCCAGACATTTGCTTTTTGTTTTGGTTTTGCCGGGAAAATAATTCAGGTTAACTATATCGAAAATATCATTAACAATTTCAATAGCTTCATTTTTCATTCGTCTGGTTATGTCTATTTCTTCCAAATGATTTTTACTGCGAATATAGACCAGATAGGCCTTATTAACAGCAATATTGTAGTTCTCCTCAATTAATAGTGCATACAACGTCTGTTGCATTTTCAGGGTTTTATAAAGTCTATTTTCCCAGAAAGCATATTTATAATCCAGGGGAGCAGCTTCATGATTATCCAAAAAAAGTACTTCATCTATTTTGCCGACCAGCTTTAAATTTTCAGATGAAAGATAAACCTCAATTTTCTTGTCAATCACTCCTATTTTTTGTCTAAGATAATCTTTATTCCTAACCATTTTCAACATGTGGATATCGCGTCCTTTATTCACAAGAGCTCGTTTATGTTCTTGCTGTTCAATCTTTAGAACATGCATAAAGTAAACAAATCTTGGACAGTATAAATATTCGATAACATCAGAAGGGGTAACAAAAATTCTAGTACTCATGTTTACAGAATCAGCGATTTGATTTCATCAGAGACCAAATCTCTGTTGAAAGCCTGGCCCAGGAGTGAACATTTATTGAAATCATCATTACACATGGGGAAAATATATACCGAATCTTCATCAACATTGATAAGATCTTCGATGATGGTCTGTAATTCTCTACGTTGGGCATTATTCAGTTCACCCAGAAAAACGGAATATTGAACTCTATAGATGCCAGCTTTTTCACAGGCTTTGGCGATTTTACTGCGGGTTCTATTTTTTATAATATCATACATAACCCAGGTAAGCATGGATACCTCCTTTTAGTGGGTGAGTAGGGCGACGTAATGCAACGTCGTTTTTGGGTGTGTACACAGAGATAATGCTATCATGGCTTTCAAAAGGATTTTCTTTTTCCGATCAGGAAATTAGCAAATGCATGGGCATCGGTTTTTATCTGATCGATCAATTTCAGATTTCTATTTCCATAACGCACTACTGTATCAAAATGTTCCATCAAAGCAGTAATAAGGAATCTTTTGCCTTCTTCATTCAATGTTACACCGTTTTTTATCTCCTCATAATAGGAATCCTTTATCTTTTTTCTGGAGAAGAGATAAAATACAGGTTTATCAACAAATATTCTGTAGGGTTCGATAAAATCATAAACCAGAGATTTCTTATTATAATTATCAGCATGAAGCAAACCAATATAGGGGTCTAAACCTGCAATTATCAGTGCTTTTTCCACCTTGCTGTATAAAACGCCGTAACCGTAATTTAAACAGGCATTGAAAGGATCTTTGGCAGGACGTGAACTTCTACCTTTGAATTGATATTTATCCGGTATCAACGAGGATAATACACTAAAATAAATTCTGGAAATATTCCCTTCCATACCCAGAATCCGATTAGCATTTTCCTTAAGACTTCCCTCAATTTTCATGATATTTCCATGATGACTATTCAGTCTCTGCATTGTATCGGCAAAATCAGGACTTTTCTCGGGACGCTTCGATAACAACAAATTGAGAAAATCCAACTGATTGGTTGTCTTTCTATTGATCCAATGCTTCACGAAATTCAATCCCGTATCGTTAAGATAAATCTCCAGAAGCTTACGTCTTATCAAAGTAGTACTACCCAACTTAGGAAACCATATTCTACCGTAGGGGTTGCCAAATTGATCAAGAAAGATTATGTCAATATTGTGCTCAAGCGATAGCTGTATAGCATCCGTAGTAATTTGAGCTGCATTTGATATTATGATTGATGAGATTCGTTTGGGAGAGATACGTTTCTTCTCATCATTAATCCGTATCTCGAACATATCATTTTTCTTGTGAAGATATGTTCCGTAAGTGTTTAGGTATAGTTCCATGGGCTAGAAAATAAAATCCTTTATCTCTGGTTCTCGTTTAAAACCTGTTTTTTTATCATAATATGTGTCAATCATTGTTCTGTCAATAATCCAAAGCCCTTCTTTTTGATCAGCCGATTTAACAGGTACATTTATAATAAATGAATTCATCCTTTTTCTCAAATCTTTTAGATATGATTTTCTTTCAAATGAATTCTTAAATTCCAAATCATTAGATTCTTTATATTCTCGTAAGATATTTGATGCTTCATCTGTTTCGATAAAAGCAGGAACAACATTAAGTATATCAATTAAATGAAATGCCTCTTTGTTTGTTGGATATGAAAATGCATTTTCATAGTTCAGAGAATTAATCTCTTCCATAAGATTGCGAGAGCTATCTTCTGATTTCTTAATTTTAACATTTTGGAAGTATGAATTGGATATATTGATAAAATCAGATTCTTCGATATTTTTCTTTTTATCAAAACACTTCTCTGTCTGACTTAATAGCATTTTATCATAAATGAAGTTCCTGAAACGTTTTCCCTTATCATTAATCAAGTTAAGTAAGAACACTTTTCCTTTAGATTCAGAGTTGTTTCTGTTACATCGTCCACAAGCCTGGAATATAGAGTCAAGTGGAGCAAAATCTCTATAAACAACATCAATATCGATATCAACACCAGCTTCAACAAGTTGAGTAGAAATAATTATTTGACCTTTTGATTTTTCACATATTTTT
>CAYYLA010000107.1:8271-9356 GCA_964441785.1 uncultured Candidatus Cloacimonadota bacterium
ATAAATATATAAGATATTCTCCATCAATTTTCTCTTTAAGATTTCTATAAAGTTCTAACGAAGCCTTTACTGTGTTCAAAATAATTAATCTGCTTTTACTAATGTCAGACTGTTTATGATCAAGAATCAAATCTGATAATTCATCAATTCTCATCTCATTTCTTAAGAAACTGCAATCAATTGAGATTCGGTTTAACGATTTAAAATAATCTTTTTTGGATTTTGCCAGTTCAAATATTTCCTTTTCATTTTCATCAAAGATTAAAGGCATTGTTGCTGTTCCAAGAATAAATTTAACATTTATTAACTTAGATAACTGTTTGAAAATTTTGTTTGTTAACTCCCAATATTTAATGGGTATAGTTTGAACTTCATCCAATATAACGATGGAGTTAGCTAAGGTATGAAATTTCTTAAGCATCCTATTCTTGTTTGAGAATATGGTTAAAAGAAGCTGATAAAAAGTTGTGACAACAATTTTAGATTCCCAGTTCTCAATAAGATATTCAGATTTATTGGTATCATATTCTTTTTTATTATTGGGAAGATATTTTGCACCAGAGAGATGGTGATGTTTTAAAATAATATCAGAGGTTGAATCTATGTTATTGAAATTCAAAACTTTCTCAAAAACCTCCATATTCTGGTCAATTACAGAGGTAAAAGGTAAACAGTAAATAATCCTTTGCTGTTCTGAGCTTCTCATCTTTAGAGCAACATTCAAAAGATTCAGGGTTTTTCCACTACCTGTAGGTAGATTAACAGAAAATATGTTTTTATTATTTACGATATTTTCTTCAACTTCACAGTATGATTGGTTTCTGATCTTTGTAATTACATCATCTTTTATTGGAAATGTCGTCTTGAAGTTATCAACAACATCTTCTGAAATGGTTAATGAATTCAAATGTTTGAATTCCTGCTTCCAGATAGCGTCTCCTTTATCAGCAGAAATTAAGATAGAAAAAAGATAATTTAAACGAATATAATCATGAGAGTTTAAAATTTTCTGTAGTTTTCTAGTAAAACTCGATATTTTGGGCATTTGATTATAATACCTAACAAAATTATCTTTTGTAATAAAA
>CAYYLA010000108.1:0-9305 GCA_964441785.1 uncultured Candidatus Cloacimonadota bacterium
GGGATTTACGTTGGATGTTGATCGTTATTATCAGGAGGCGGATATGTTGGTTGTTCCATCACGTTGGCAGGAGCCTTTTGGTTTGATAGGTACAGAAGCCTTTAACAAATGTAAACCAGTTGTTGCTTTTGATGTTGGTGGGATAAGTGAGTGGTTGAGTAATGGTGAGAACGGTATCTCTGTTGCTGAAGGAGATGTGAGCGGTTTAGCAAGGGGTATCGATTATCTGATTGAACATCCCGATGAAGCTGAAGCAATGGGTCGAGAAGGTTATGACATGTTGGACAGGGAGTATTCAGTTGAAGCATTTTATGGAAAATTTCTTAATATCATGGGGGAATTGAATGTATAAGATTTTTGTCAGCGGAATGGCTTATGATGGTGGTAAATCAGGGATTTCCGATTATATGCGCCAGGTGATCAAGGTTTTAATGCAGAACCACAAAATTGATTTGATCATGCTTGAAGAGGATATTGATTCCTTCCCGCTTAGTCATCCAAACTTAACAATTATACCTGTATCAAATCGATTGAAAAAGCCCATTATCAACATGCTGTGGCATCTGTTTATTGTCCCCTTTGTTTATAATCTTAAGCAGTACGATTTTGTTTTTCTTCCTGCTGCCAATCGTCGAATTATCTGTAGATCTCCAATCCCGGTTGTTGCGACTTTTCATGATCTTTCCCAGTTTAATATAGCGGCAAAATATGATAGATTCAGAATGTTCTATATCAAAAAAATCGTACCATTTTATGTTAAAAAGTTTGATATAATAAATGCTATCAGCGAGAATACTCGCAATGATATGATAATGTATTACAAGATGGATGGAAAAAACATCAAGGTTAATCACAATGGGTTTGATAATGAACAGTACGCGCCGCTATCTGGTGCAATTGATCTGCCACTTGATTTGAAGAAAGAATTTTTATTATACATAGCCCGTATCGAGCATCCAGGCAAAAATCATCTGCGTTTAATTAAGGCTTACGAATTATTACCCGAAGAGACTAAGGAACGTTTTGATCTGGTTTTGGCTGGAAAATGCTGGTCTGGAGGTGAGGTTGTAGAAGAGTATGCAAAAAGATCCAGCGATTGTAATAGAATAAAATTTCTTGGTTTTGTTTCAAGTGAGGATCTGGTCTTGCTTTATAAATGTGCCTCCTTATACGTGTTTCCTTCACTTTATGAAGGGTTTGGAATCCCATTATTAGAGGCGATGGCCAGTGGAGTTCCTGTTGTCTGTTCTAACACATCTTCACTACCTGAGATAGGTGGAGAAGCAGTGATTACCTTTGATCCTCTTGATATTGATAATATGGTCGATATTATCAGAAGGGTTCTGGTGGATTCAGAGTTACAGCAGACATTGATAGATCGTGGTTTACATAGGGTTAAGGGGTTCAGTTGGAAGAACCATGGAGCGAATATTATCAGCTATTATGAGGAACTCAATTGAAACGTGATATCAAAGAATTAGAGAAATTCGAACAGCGATTACAGCAGCGGTCATCAAATTATCGCAAGGTTAAGACACGATCGCTTTTGCAGCGAATCTTTATGGGGTTTCTGGAGATGATTCATTGGATTATCGAGGTTGTAATAGCTCTGCTGATAATTCCCTGGATCTTACCTGCCTGGATAATACTCTTTTTACGCAAGCTGATTAAGGGAAATCCAATCTGGGAAAATCTGGAGATCTTTGATCGGAGTGGTCGACGAAAAAAACTGGCACGATTTGGAATTGGCTCACGTACTATTCGCAATCTACCACTATTCATTCATGTAATTCTTGGTGATCTATCTTTAATTGGTGTGAGTTTGAAGAATTATGAAGATCGAGAACGTGTTTTGGGTGATGCGTTTCTATTTGAGAACAAACCTGGGATTATTAATCTCTGGTTTATCAGAGAGAGCAGTAAAACGGATTATGAAGGGCGATTACAGACGGAATATGAATATCTTCATAAACGTTATCCTTTAAAAGATTTTATCCTGCTTCTGCATTTTATCCCTGCTATGTTTTTCAGACAGGATGAGACAGAATTTTCTGATTCTATCGTCATCTTTGATATAGAAATAGTAAATATATCCATGGCTGATACAATCGCATATCTTAAAGAGATAATCATGCGTGGAGAGAGAAAGAGGATATATTTTGTTAATCCAGATTGCCTTAATAAGAGTCTGGTAAATGAGGCATATTGCAAGGTGTTGCAGCAATCATCGGATATGATTCTGGGTGATGGTATAGGGATTGTAATTGCATCCAAGATAATGAAAACACCGTTGATACAGAATGTTAATGGGACAGATCTTTTGCCATTTCTTTGTGAGATGAGTGTCAATGAGGGTTATGGAATCTATCTGCTGGGTGCAAAGCCGGGGATTGCTGATGCGATGAAAGCGAACCTTATCCAACGGTATCCTGGTATCAATATTGCCGGGACTCAGCATGGTTATTTTGACCGGGATAAGGAGAGTGAAGAAGTTATAAAGACAATTAACAAGAGCAGAGCAGAGATACTTCTGGTGGCTTTTGGTGCTCCCTGGCAGGAGATGTGGATAGCAGAACATTATGATAAAATTAATCAGGCAAATCTGTTGATCGGGGTGGGGGGATTATTTGATTTCTATTCTCAAACCAAGAAAAGGGCACCTCGTTGGATGCGTCAAATTGGCATGGAATGGGTGTTTAGGTTAATATTGGAACCGGGTAGAATGTGGAAACGATATATCCTGGGTAATCCGCATTTTCTGGCTCAGGTTGTAAAATATAATTATATGAGAAAATATCGTTAATGGAGGTTTGATGGCAATAGATCCTGTAATGCGAAAAGAATTGATGGATAAACTGCTGAATAAAACTCTTAAGGGCAAAAAGAGAGGATATCTTCGAAAGGTATTGTTATGGGAGTTTACAATAGGTTTTTCCCATTTTCTAAAACGACTATTAGATATTCTGGGTGCTGGGTTGGGCTTGATAGCGCTTTCTCCGATTTTTGCCTTTACTTCTCTGGCTATTTATCTTGAAAATCCAGGACCGGTGTTTTATGCTTCAACTCGCGTAGGAATAGATGGTAAGACCTTCGATTTTTATAAATTCCGCTCAATGGTTGTTGGAGCTGATAAAATGAAGGATCAGTTACTTGATCAAAATGAATCCGGTGATGGTGTGATCTTTAAAATGAAAAAAGATCCCAGAATCACAAGAACAGGAAGTATTATACGACGTTTCAGTATCGATGAACTTCCGCAACTGGTTAATGTTCTTAAGGGCGATATGAGCCTGGTTGGACCAAGACCTCCGGTTCCTCGAGAGGTAGCTGAATACACCCTTGAAGACAGAAAACGATTGCATGTGATTCCTGGGATAACATGTATCTGGCAGGTTAGTGGTCGAAGCGATATACCATTTGACCAACAGGTGGAACTTGACAAACAATACATTCGAAGTCAAAATATTATAACAGATATTTGGATCTTGATAAAAACCGTCCCTGCTGTATTAACAGGCAAGGGAGCATATTAGAAAGGGGGATAGATGAATCTTGAATTTACAACTATTGATCGGATAGGTAAGCTTCTGATAAAAGGTAGATTAGACGCATCCAATGCGAATGAGTTAAAGGAAAAATTCAACACCTATATTGAAGAGGTAGCAAATTTTGTATTTGATTGCTCGGAGTTGGAATTTGTTGATAGTACTGGGCTTGGTGCAATTATTTCATGTACAAAGAGAGCTAGTGTAAACAATGGTGATATCTATATTGCCAATCTCCAGGATAAGCCAAGAATGCTTTTTGAGGTTACCAGAGCATATAAAATGTTTGAAGTTTTTGATGATGTAGATTCAGCCATTGAAGAATTTAAAAGTAATCTAAACTAGGATTAATTATGAAAGCACTTTTTTATTGCCCTTCCGATCAATCGACTTGGGTAAATAAGTATTTTCGCCAGATAACACCTCTCTATTTGAAGTATTGTAACAAACCATTGTTGGAGTATTTTGTTGATCTCTGCGTAATTCTTGGGATAACAGATATCAGAATTCTTAATAATGATAATGCCAGGGATTTGGAGGATTATTTCGATGATGGAACTCGTTGGGGTGTTAATATCACCTACTCCCTCAGTAAACCCGATGATAAGGTAGGAAGTGTAATCCGGAAAAACAGTAGATTTATCGGAGAAGATGATCTGCTTCTGTTCTATGGATATGGGTTTGTACATTATGATAAGGATGCAGCATATGATTTCCTGAATGAGGTTAATTCCTTTAAAATTCAGAAGGATAATGCCTGCTTATACTATCTGAAAAACGCTGATTTAAAGCAGGTGGATTCTATTGAATCTCCGACTATAGAGCATTTGAGAATTACCAGATTGGATGGGATAAAAACATATTGGCAGTTAAGCATGAATATCCTCAAAGGAAGAGCTGGTAACTATGTGTTACCAGGGTACAACAATGAGGATGGTGTCTATCTTGGTCAAAATGTGTCATATCCGCTCAGCGCTTCTCTGCGAAACCCTTTCATTATCGGAAACAATGTCTCCATTAAGTCTTCGGCTTTGATAGGAGAGAATGCCATAATCGGGAATAATATCATTATCGATGAATCTACAACGGTGACGCAAAGTATTATCTATGATGATGCTTATGTTGGAAGTGATCTAGAATTAGTTAACAAAATAGTGCATGGTAACCGACTTATTGATCCAAAAAGTGGGGAGTTTATTAATTTGGTTGATAAATTCTTCCTGTCCTCATATAAACCGGGGATGACAAAATCCGTTGCTGTGAGATTTGTTCATACGTTGATCTCGTTGATATTGATGTTTCTTTATTTAATTCCATATATGCTGTTTGGATTCCTGGCTATGTTGGGCGGATTAAAACGTAAATCATCCAATGCTATAATTGATAGTGAAGGACGAGTAAAAAAAATCGTAAGTTACCATGGTAAGAAAAAACATCTCTTTGGATCACTCTTCATGCGCTTTGCCCTTGATAAATATCCTCTTTATACATCGAGCTTTTTGGGTCAACTCTGGCTGGTTGGAAACCAGATATTGCCAGCAAATCATTACGGAAGGGGAATCTTTGATCAGCTTCCTGATTATAAACCTGGCGTTCTAAGTTACTCGGAAATGCTCAATAGTGACATCAATGATTCCGATTATTATAACCATGAAATGTACTATCTGAACCACTCCACCAGTGGGATGGATTTGGGATTAATTATTAAATTCCTCTGGAGAAGATTTTGGAAATAAGCGATAAGAATTCTCGTTATACCCTTGATGGTTCCGATCAATTTGAAGCACGTATACAAGCTGATATGGATTTGATTGTATCGGAGATGTTGAAGCAAATTACGGATATCAAAAAAGTAAAAGCACTGGTTCTTGGTGGCGGTTATGGTCGTGGAGAAGGTGGAATTGCTCTGAATGAAAGCGGGGAGATCCCTTTCAATGATTACGATTTCTTCGTTATAACCGGCAGGATATCAAAGAAGGTTCGTGCCAGATTAAACGAAGAATTTCACGACCTACATGAAATGTTAACAGAAATAATCGGCATAGATGTTGATTTTGGTCCGGTTTTATCTAAGCAGATGTTGCCTAAATTGCCATACTATATCATGTGGTATGAATTGAAGGCGGGACATCGGGTTGTCTGGGGAGATAAGAAGATATTGGATGTGATGCCAGATTATGATCCGAATCAGATTCCACCGGAAGAAGCGGTTAAATTGATGCTGAACAGGACAACAGGTTTGATACTGGCTCGAGATGAATTTATCACAAAGGATGAGGATTCTTATGAGTTTATTCTTCGAAATGCCATGAAGGCTCGTATCGCTATCGGAGATGCATTCCTTATCACAAAAAATCTCTATAGCAGCTCTTATATTGAACGAAGGGAGTTGTTAAGAAAATTTGAGAACGATTTCTTTTTGAAAGATGATGAGATTATGAAGGTTTATGCTCAGGCTATCGGTTATAAAATGCGTCCTGATTCAGTAAATTTTGATTATGAAGATCTACGCTATTTGCTGGAAGATACGGTAGAATATTTCCGGGAGTTCTATCTATATGCCTTTGAACATTATCTGGATAAAGAGATGGAAGATTGGGAGCAATATTACGAGGTTCTTGATCAATCTTTCGTCGAAACATCGTGGAAAAAAAAGTTGAAGAATATTATTCTAAATGGTCGATATTATAAATTTAAGAATTTCAAGTGGAAAGATTATCTGCGTTATCCGCGTTTAAGATTATATATGGCAATGCCTTATCTGTTGTTTAAAGCACCACTTGAACCACGAGTACTCGAATTAATAAATGCTGAAGACGATAGTATTGTTTTAAGGAAATATCTGAAACTTTGGAATAGATTTAACTAGGAGAGGATATGAAAAAGTTAATAAAAATCATCCAGAAATTGCGGAGTCAGAATAATCTTGGATGTTACATCATAAGCAAAAAACCATTGATATTGATCTCCTATTGGCATGATTTCATCTATAAATACAAAGATCAAATATTGGATTTATTGCCAGAGGATAAAAATTCTTACATGATTTTCCAGTTTGGATACTATAAAAATGCTGAAAATGCTGAAGAGATCAGGAGTAATATAGAGGAAATTCAGAAAATCAATCCAAAGGTCAGATACATATTTTTAAATAACACAGAGGAAGAAAACAGCTATTTCGAAGGGGTTGGTTTAGAAACCTATTATATCAATCAGAATGCTTTTCTGGATGAGAATCGTTATCGTCTCTATCCAAACATAAAGAAGAAATATAAAGCTGTATATCTTGCCAGGATGACACCTGCCAAGCGTCATCAATTAGCTGCGGCTGTTCCGGACCTGCTGTTGATAGGATCGTATTAGTTGTTAAACAGAACCTTATGTGTTTTCCTCTTTACAGAGCTGACGCCTACATTGGGTAGGGCGCCGAAAACAAAGGCAACAGCACTCATCTTTACTGTTGCAACAGGTAGAATGTCCCACTAATTTCCTGCCGTGTCTGCAGACACGGCAGGAACAAACATTGTGAATAAATATTTTCATCACCCGCCGGTGTCAAGCTCTTTTGAAACTTGCATGTATACATTACAGCAGGGAATTCGTATCCCGAAGATCCGCCAGTGGGCCAAAAAAACATGAGAGTATCTATAATCAATCAGATGCTACAGTGTATTTATGGGCATACTTTCTTTTCGCCTTCATTATCATTTTTTTGAGGATTGATTGATTGACCCTGTTGGTGTTCTCTTTTACGATATATTTCTCAGAATTAAGGGAAAGGATGATAAGGTCGTTGATTTCAGGAGAATAATGCACATAGTCACTGTAATAGTCAAGGTTGCTTACTATTGTATCTTCCGCCTGAAAGTCATGAAGTGTCACATTACTGAGCCCCCTTGTCTTTTGATAGATGTAATCCTTGACCTGCATCATGCCTTCAAAGACTCCCATGTTGTAATGGTCGAGCCAGAACAGGACCGACAGGGGCGGATGCAAAAGATAGAATTTAATATCAGGATTCTCCTTGAGATGAGGGTAGATATTTATATCAAAATTTTTTTTCCCCTGTTCATAAAAATGCCGGGATTTTCTTTTCCGCTCGGCAGGATCGGTAATTTCCCCGGCCGGAGTCCACAAAGCTAAAGCCTGCTCTTCACTAAAGTTGCAGGTACGGCTGTGGACCCAGTTGTAAGCAGTTGCAACATCGCTGAGATAGGGATTGTGTTCAACATAGTTGTTCCTGTATAATCTGAGCAGCATCTCCCTGAAGAGGTCAAAATTAAAAACATATTCCAGATCATTAATCAAACTCTCATCATACAGGTGATAGGGGAAATCATTAACTCTGGGCTTAAATATCTTTTGATTGAAGAACGCAATATCCAGGCACATAATGAATTGCTTTGCTTTACCGATATTGATTGCATGCTTAAGGGTAATATTCAATTCATGTATAGTAAGCGCAAAAATCGTTATATTGACCGATTTGGTATCAAAGACCTCATCAACCAACTCCGCCCTGCTGTTTCCCATAAGGGACGATCCAATGACAATTGTTTCATAGTCGTAATTCTTAATAAAGCCGGCATTCAGTTCCCTGGCATTATTGGGGTGAAAAGCCGGGGTATAAAAAGAGGCAAGCCTGAAATACTGCAGGGGATCAATAATATAATGCGCAACAGCCACGAGCAGTATAAAACCGCCGGTCAACGCTATAAGGGTTATATTCCATTTTTTTTTGGCATTCATGCTGCTACCTTTAGAAATTAAAATAAATGAACCCGCCGTACTGGGAAAATGAAAGCATGGAAATAACAAGCAATATCCAGGTCACCAAAAGATATTTTTTGTTTAACGTGAACTTTTCCAGCATTTGATTGCTGTTTTTCGCGGCAAAAATCACAAAAAAGAAAAACACGAGAAAGATTATATTCATCACGTCACCGCGCACCATCCACTCTTGTGAAAACCTGATAAAATCCCCCTCCATTGCAGGGAAAAACTTTTTAAGATTTACGGGCAGGACAA
This sequence comes from uncultured Candidatus Cloacimonadota bacterium, assembly GCA_964441785.1. Classification (GTDB taxonomy): domain Bacteria; phylum Cloacimonadota; class Cloacimonadia; order Cloacimonadales; family TCS61; genus CAYYLA01. Next base: position 8,574 of record CAYYLA010000108.1, read on the forward strand.
TGCCGTTGAAAAAGAACATGGCTTTAAGTATATTCCAAGCCTCATTAAGTTTCTGCCCCCTGAAAATTACCCATGTTATATTGATAAAATTAAAAGTTAAAAATACCGCCAGCGGTTTAGGCATCTTCAGGCCTTTTCTTTTCCATAGCCTGTTGACCATAAGTGCCACACCCTGGCAGAGGCCCCATAATACATAGTTCCAGCCGGCGCCATGCCACACACCGGCAATAACAAAGGCCGCAACAATATTACAGGATGTCCGGACCTCGCCCCTGCGGCTTCCTCCGAGAGGACTATAGAGATCGTCCCTGATAAAGGTTGACAGGGTAATGTGCCACCTTCTCCAGAGGTCCTGGATGCTGTAGGCCGTATAGGGTGAATTAAAATTGATGGGCAGTTTAATATTGAAAAACAAGGCTGTGCCGATGGCCATGTCTGTGTAACCGCTAAAGTCAAAATAAAGCTGAAACACATGTGATAGGCTGGTAACCCACGCATCAACAAATGCAAGCTGATGCGATAACGAGAAACCCGTGTCTACGAAGGGTGCGAGTTGATCTGCAAACATGACTTTTTTAAAGAGGCCCAGGGAAAAAATAAACAGCCCCCGCGCTATATTATCATGATTCACCGTCCATCCTTCAGGGTTCAGAAATTGCGGTGCCATTTCTTTGTATCGTATTATGGGACCTGAAAACAACTGCGGGAAGAAACTGACTACCATAAGGTAAT
>CAYYLA010000109.1:0-4274 GCA_964441785.1 uncultured Candidatus Cloacimonadota bacterium
GTATGCCCCTATTGCGGCGTTGGTTGCAAGCTGGAAGTACAAGTAGATCGCAAACAAAACAAGATTGCTCGCATACTGGGTGTGGAAGATTCACCTACAAACAACGGGATGCTTTGTGTAAAAGGGCGTTTTGGGTTTGATTTTGTAAATAGTGATGAGCGTCTGACATCTCCTATCATAACAGAAAATGGCACATTCCGCGATGCCAGCTGGGATGAAGCGATTGCCCTTGTAGCCCGCAAATTCACTGAAATCAAAAAAGAATTTGGTAGTGATGCAATTGCTGGTTTGGCTTCTGCCAAAGTAACAAATGAAGAGAACTTTTTATTCCAGAAATTTATGCGCAGAGAGATCGGTACAAATAATGTAGATCACTGCGCCCGTCTCTGACATAGCTCTACAGTAGCCGGTCTGGCTGCTTCATTAGGTAGTGGTGCTATGACAAATGACATTGCTGGTATTAAAAAAGCAGATGTTATATTAATTATTGGATCAGATACATCAGCGGCTCATCCTGTTATTGCTGCCAGAATTAAACAAGCAGTAAAAGAGGGTACAGCTAAGTTGATCGTTTTGGATCCTAAGAAAATTGTAATGGCAAATTATGCTGAGATATATGCTGCTCATAGACCTGGAACAGATGTAGCTGTTCTTAACTGTATGATGCATGTAATTATCAAAAATAACTGGTATGATAAAACCTTTGTTGAAAATAGAACAGAAGGATTTGAAGAATTAAAATCCGAAGTTATGAAGGATAAATACTCACCAGAGCATGTTGAAAAAATCAGTGGAATCCCTGCTGAAACGTTAATTAAGGTTGCGGAATTGTTTGGTAAAGCTGAGACAGCATCTCTTTATTATGCTATGGGTATTACACAACATACAACCGGACGGGACAATGTGTGGTCAACAGCAAATCTACAGATGTTATGTGGCAACCTTGGCAAGGAAGGTGGCGGTGTTAATCCATTACGTGGACAGTCAAATGTTCAGGGTGCTTGTGATATGGGTGGACTGCCAAATGTTTATCCAGGATATCAAAAGGTAGTAGATGAGAAGGTTCAGGCGAAATTTGAGAAAGCATGGGATTGTAAATTAAGCAACAAGGTTGGGATAACTGTAACAGAGATGATTGATGGAGCCTATAACGGTGACGTGAAAGCAATATATGTTATGGGAGAAAATCCTTACTTAAGTGATCCAGATCAAAACCATGTGATAGAAGCATTGAATAGAACCGAGTTTTTGATTGTTCAAGATATGTTCATGACAGAGACTGCAGAGTTGGCAGATGTTATTTTACCTGCTTCTGCTTATGCAGAAAAAGATGGACATTTTACAAATACAGAACGACGAGTTCAACGTATCCGAAAAGCAGTAGAAAAACCAGAAGGTGTTAAGGATGACTGGGAGATCATTCAGTTGTTGGCAAATGCTTTAGATGGTGGATGGGATTATAAAGCTGTTCGTGATATAACTGATGAAATAAATGCCTTAACGCCTCAGTATGGTGGTATTACCTGGGATCGAGTTGGTAAAGATGGTTTACAATGGCCATGTCCAACAGAAACACATCCGGGTACACCTTATCTTCATAAAGGTAACTTTGCCAGAGGATTGGGCTTGTTTAGAGGAATAGAGTTTCAGGAACCGGCAGAACTCCCTGATGAAGAATATCCGCTTATTCTTACAACCGGTCGTGTTTTACAGCATTTCCATACTGGTACAATGAGTCGTAAGACAGAAGGACTTAACAGGATTGCCGGCCCAATGGTTATGATCTCTGTTCATGATGCGGAAAAATTAGGATTATCCAATAGTGAAGAGGTAGAAATAACTACGCGAAGAGGAACAATCAAAGCCCCTGCCTTTATAACCAAGAGGATTAGTGCAGGTGTTGTTTATGTGCCATTCCATTATAAAGAAGCACCGGCAAATAGACTTACCAACCCGGCTATTGATCCAGTTGCTAAGATTCCGGAATATAAGGTTTGTGCAGCCAGAGTTGATAAGATCCAGGTATCCTGAGGAGGATTACATGAGAAATTTATCCATTAATGATATTCTTGATATTGGGATAAAGCGTGAGGAAGAATCTCATAGCTTTTACCAGTTCGCTTCTGAACAGATATCTAACAAAGCTATAAAGAATATCTTTAAAGAATTATCGATGGAAGAATTGGGGCATAAGGAGTTATTGCTGAAGTTCAAGGGTGATCCTGAATTAGCCTCAAAATTAAAAGCTCCGGAAAAGGATTATAAATTAGCTGAAAAGGAAGATCTTCCCGATCTTAATGAATCGATGAAACCGGCTGATGCATTAGCTTTAGCGATGAAAAAAGAACAATTAGCTGTGGAATTTTATAGAGATTTAGCAGCAGAATTTGCTGATACTGAGGCTGCTTCATTATGCTTGAAAATAGCTGATATGGAGTTGAATCATAAGCAGAAACTTGAGAATGCCTATACTGATGTTGCATATATAGAAGCATTTTAAGTATTACTCTGGAAGTGGTCTCAAGACCACTTCCATTTTTTGTATCAAACCAGATTTTTATGGCTAATTGATATATGAATCCGAACTAATCTCTTCAAAACAGATTATATATCTGATCTCATACCTATGAGTGCTGGAGCAAATAATCATTATACAATTAATCAAATTGATTAATGATAGAATTCTTCTGCAGATATATTACTATTAAAAAAAATGATTAAAATTATTACTCTACCAAGATGAAATCTTTGAAAACAGTTCATATATTTATGTAATTAAAATTCCTAAGGTTGAGCGATAAAATTCTAAGAAGTTAACGGTATGTATTATGTATATGGTAAAATAAAATCAAAAAAACTGCAAATGTGGATGTGATCAACATACATATAATGTAGTTGCTTAGTGATCTGTGGGAAATATTGATTAATATGACTTAAAATTATGAAATGGAGGTCAAAATTTATTGACATTACATCGTCCGAAAATATTTTACGCCGAAAGTAGAGGAGGGAGAGATGGCAAATTTTAATGCTCCAGCTAATATAGCTGAAACAGTTATGAGCAAAGTCGGTGTATCAAAATGTAAATTAAGTTTTTGGCAGGTAGTAATACTTGGTATTCTTGCAGGTGCTTTTATCGCTTTCGGAGCACAACTTGCAACAAGAATGGGTGCAATGATCACTTTTGACAAAGGGATTTCTACTCTAATTTTTGGTAGCGTTTTTAGTGTAGGCCTTATGTTAGTTGTTATTGCAGGAGCAGAACTTTTTACTGGTAACAATCTTATGTTTATGTCGGTACTTTCAGGTGAAGCCAAATTTGGTGAAATGCTTTCAAAATGGTTAATAGTTTTTCTTGCTAACTTTGTAGGATCTATTTTATTAGTATGGTTAATGAGCGCTTCTGGTCTGGTTAGTGGTGCAGTAGAGGCAAAAGCAGTTGCAATTGCAAAAGCAAAAGTATCACTTCCTTTTATGCCTGCTCTCATGAGGGCAATTATGTGTAACTGGTTGGTTTGTCTGGCTGTTTGGTTAGCATTGGCATCACATGATGTTGTAGGAAAAATATTTGGAATATTCTTTCCAATTATGGCATTTGTTGCTTCAGGATTTGAGCATAGTATAGCTAATATGTACTTTATTCCTATTGGAATGGTATACGATAGTTCAATCACATGGGGTGGATTCTTCCACAACCTTATTCCTGTAACAATTGGCAACATTATTGGTGGTGCAGGTTTTGTAGCTACTCTATATTGGCTTGTTTTCAGGAAATGTTCCCTGAAATAGTGATTTTTTATCGAGACCCCGTTAACAATTAGCGGGGTTTTCTTTTTTTATGTGTAATTTAACCGGAGTAATTCTAGCGGGTGGAAAAAACTCCCGCATCAATTGCGAGAAATCTCTTCTTATGATTAATCAAAAACGACTAATCCAACGTGTAATTGATGTTATAAATCCACTCTTTGACAATATTGTAATTATCTCATCCAAAATTGAACTATTAAAAGAATTTCCTGATTATGATTTTTATTCTGATCTCTATCCCGATAGTGGACCTCTAGGTGGTATACACACAGCTATCAAACATACTGACAGTGATGGGGTCTTTATTTTCGCATGCGATATGCCTAATCTAAATGCTGAGTTAATTAAGCAGCAGATAAGCTATTTCGGTGGGAACTCTCATATTGTGATACCTTCACACTCTCATGGTATTGAGCCTTTGCACGCTATTTATTCTCATGATTGTCTTCCTTTTATTGAGGCAAATC
>CAYYLA010000109.1:4284-9197 GCA_964441785.1 uncultured Candidatus Cloacimonadota bacterium
AAAAGAGAAAAAATACTCTGTACGTGGTTTTTTCAGCAAAGTAAATTTAAAATATTTTCCCGTCAGAGATGAAGATATTCATCATTTTTGTAATATCAATACTCATCATGATTTAACTGAATTTGTGCATAATATAAGAAAATAGGCTACTCCATTTACCGCTGACTTTAATGATTTAAACAGTTCTTTGAAATATGGTTCAATTGTTAGATATTAGAAAATATTAACACTATGATATTAGCGGTGCTTTATCTTAAAAAAATCATTTAGTCAGCTTAAATACAGCAGTTACGATAAAGGGAAATATAAAAGAATTATAAGAACAATTTCTCTAATAAAAGATTCCTAAAAAAAATTCTTGCACTAATATCAAATATATTCAAATAATTAACAATTAAAAATATTGGAGTAGCATCAATGAAAAAAGCAAGATTATGGTTTATTGTTTTCTATTTTTTAAGTATCGCAACAGTTCTTCTAAGTAGTACAACAGTAGATAGCCTTAGAATCGAAATCACTAAAGTAACAGGCAAAGAGCAGAAGGAACTGAAATCACATCTTGCCTGGGTATTAAGTATCGAAGAACCTCAGGAAGCTATTCTTTTATGTGATAGTTTGCTGGCCCAAAACTATAAGGATTTTGACATAGATTTACTTGTAAGTAAGGCAAATGCTTATTATCATTTGGAAGATTATTCCGCAGCATTTGATATTTTTGATAATGTAGTAACACATTATAGCTCTAGGAGTAGTTTGTCAAATCTTGCATTTTCTCATCTCAGGCTTGGATATATTCTTGATTATCAACTTGAATTCCAACAAGCTATTAATCATTACTTGAAATCTATTGAGATATATAGATCTCTGGAAGATTTTGAAAGTATTGCACATATTGAGAATAGTATTGGTATAGTTTACGAGACAATGAGTGTCTGGGACAAAGCTTTGGAACATTATATTCAAGCATTTGTTTTATATGAAAAAGCAGGTGACCTTTCTGGAGTGGCAACAACCTATAATAATATGGGTAATATTTACCAGACACTAATGAATCAGACAAAAGCATTGGAGTTTTACCAGAAATCAGGAGATCTTTACGAAGAACTTAATGACAAAGATGGTTTGTCTGTTATCTATAATAATATGGGTATTATTTATGATGAATTAAAAGATTATGATAAAGCTCTGGATTACTATGAAAAGTCACTGGACCTGGATCAGGAAATAAATGATCATGCAGGTATTGCAACCGGATTAAATAATATTGGCGTTATCTATACGAAAACAGGACAATACGAATTAGCAGAGAAGAATTTAATTAAAGTAATTGAAATTAATTCATCACTTAATGATATCTGGTCGGAAGTTAATGCCCAGATAAATCTTTCGGAAGTATATGCTTTAACCGATAAATTTGCTGCTAGTGATAGCTTATTGAAAAATGCATTAATAACAGCTGAGAATTATAATTTTGTTGATTTGATTATTGATGGATATTTAAAGTATTCTATCTATTATTTAAATCTAAGCGATTATGAAAATGCCTATAAATATTACGAGCGATATAGTTCTTTAAAAGATAGTTTATACAGCAGTTTTTCTGTGAAGATCGGAGAGATCCAAACTGTTTTTGAAGCAGAAGAGAAGAGTAGAGAGCTGGAAATGTTGTATCTAAAGAACAAGCATAGCTCAATAATCAGAATTTTTCTTATTGTGGCCAGTGTTGTATTATTGATCCTTTCGACACTCATGTTTTATCTATACACGGTTAGAAATCGAGAGGTTAAATATCGTAAACGTATTGAAGCAGAGCAGAAGAAATTAGCTGAAATTGTAAATCAAGCTCAAGAATCAATTATGATGACAGATAAGAATTCTAATATCGTTTATGTGAACAAACATTTTGAAGAGTTAACGGGTTACTCTTTTGAAGAAGTAAAAGGTAGGAATCCAAACTTATTGCAGTCTGGTATCACGGATAAAGAAGTGTATAAAGGGTTATGGAATACCATTAAAGCAGGTAAAGATTGGTTTGGGACATTTGTGAATAGAAGGAAAAATGGTGAGATCTATTATGAGCAGGTTACGATTTTCCCCATTAAAGATAAAGATGGTGAGATTATTAATTATGCCAGCGTAAAACGTGATATCACAGATGAGATTGAATCATCCAAAAACCTGGAAGAGAGCGAGAAACGATTCCGTAATATGGCGGATAACATAAATGATGGACTTACTATAATCGAAAATGGTAAGGTTGTATATACCAATAAAAGATTATCAGAAATTACAGGTTATTCGCAGGAAGAGTTGAGATTTATAACTGGCTTAAAGTTAGCAGCTCCTTTTGAGATAGAAAGGGTAAAGGTATTACAGGAAAATACTAATTGCAATAATATAATTCCTGACAGTTTAGAATATTGGATACATACAAAAAATGGAGAATTGAGACATATCAGGAATGATTACTCTTATGATCAAGAAGCAGAAAATCATAACCGGTATATTATTACGTCTGATATGACTGAAAAGAAAATTGCGCAAGAGCGTTTGATAAATTCACTTCATGAAAAAGAGGTTATGCTTAAAGAGATACATCACCGTGTGAAAAACAATATGCAGGTTATCTCAAGTTTGTTAAAACTTCAATCAAGTTATATCAAGGATGAAGAATCACTCCAACTCTTTAAAAATAGCCAGAGCAGAGTGAAAACAATGGCCTTAGTTCACGAAAAACTCTATCGTTCGGAAAACCTTTCTGAGATAGATCTAAAGGATTACATCAAGAATCTTTCTCGTCACATAATGGCTACTTATACTACAATCGAGCAAAGGATTACTATTGATTATGATATTGGAGATATTTTTCTTGATATTAACAGTGCTGTTCCCTTTGGTTTGATACTAAATGAATTGATTTCAAATGCATTTAAATACGCATTTCCTGATAATCGTGATGGAAAGATATTTATTGGATTTAATCTGGTAGATAATGATAGATATTGTTTTACGGTTAAAGATAACGGTATTGGTTTGCCAGATGATTTTGATATATCAACCGCCAACACTTTGGGAATGCAGTTAGTTAATTCATTAACAATGCAACTTCATGGTGATTTGGAGATAGAAAACAAGGATGGTACTTCTTTCTCAATCTCATTTGAAAAGAAAAAAGATAAGAAGGATAAGGTGCTTTATCCTAAGGGATTGAAACACATTATAGGTGATGAATGATTTGATGTTTTTTATCCAACTCTGGGAAAAATACTTGCTCTGATTTGTATAAATCTGGAATTGTAACAACTCGATAATTTCTTGGGATTGTCACTAAAAAATAGATTCTGAGAATGAAATCATTGCATCTGGAGAATAGTATTATTACATTGTATGTTTGATAGGGGGTAGAGTAATATCTGGTAGCCTCTTTTTAAAAATCTAATGGATAAATTCCGGATAATATTTGCAGGAGATAGAGTCTTATGGATAAAAGCGAATTCAGGAAGATCCCTGGTGTTGATAAATTGTTAGTTAATGATGATGTTAAATCGTTAATTGAGATCTATGGTAAAAAATCAGTAACAAAAATTATCCAGCGTCAGCTTAATATGTATAGAGCTTCAATAATGATTGGGAAAAAAGTTCCTGAAGAAACCGAAATTATCAAAGAAATATCAAGTTATCTCAAGACAATTTTTAATAGCTCCTTAAAGCCAGTTATAAATGCAACGGGAATTGTTCTTCATACAAATCTTTCTCGAGCACCCTTAGGTGAGGTAGTTCTGGAAGAATTATCACCGATAATACGTGGTTATTCGAATCTTGAATTTGATCTGAAAACAGGTAGAAGAGGGCAACGTAATGATCATATCACAGAACTTATTACGTTGGTGACTGGCGCTGATGATGCTGTGGTGGTTAATAATAATGCTGCAGCAGTTATGTTAACACTAAAAACATTGGCAGATGGGAAAGAGGTTATTATATCGCGTGGTGAGTTAATTGAAATTGGTGGTTCTTTTCGTATACCAGATATCATGAAGGCCAGTGGTGCAAAGATGATCGAGGTAGGTACAACCAATAGGACTAGAATTAAGGATTATGAGAATGCGATTACATCCAATACAGCCATGATCTTTAAAGCACATAAATCAAATTATAAGATTAAAGGGTTTACCGAAGAAGCAACTCTTGAAGATATTGCAGAACTTGCAAATAAACATAATCTAGTGTCATTTTATGACCTTGGATCTGGTTTACTGAAACAACCGGAGGGATTGGATCTTCATGGTGAACCCGATGTGAAATCTTGTCTGGAATCTGGGATGGATATTATCAGTTTTAGTGGTGATAAGTTACTGGGAGGACCGCAGGCTGGAATTATTGTAGGATCAAAAGAGTATATTCAACAGATAGCAAAAGCACCTATGATGCGTGCATTACGTACCGGGAAATTGACGATTGCTGCTTTAAGGGCTGTTATCTCCTGGTATTTTTCAGATAAAATGCTTAAGGAAAATATCCCGATTTTTTCTATGTTGAATCGATCAAGAGATGAATTAAACGAGATGGCAACTAATCTGAAAGGTTTATTGGATAAGCAAAATATAGAATCAGTGATTATTGATAGTAAATCTCAAGTTGGTGGTGGCACTCTGCCTGATTTATACCTTGATTCAAGAGCTGTTAAGATAGAATTTCCTACCGGTCATGAGAATAAAGCTGAGGTTGTCTTCAAGGCGTTAATGCGTTTGGATAATCCAGTGATAGGCGTGTTAAGAGAGGGGAACCTGATCTTTGATATGCAAACAATTTTCCCATGGCAAATGGAGCGACTTGCCAATCTCATAGCTTCAACCTATAAAGAGGAGTGTTAGTTATTTTGATCAGTGATTGACCTAATAAGTGTATCGCGC
>CAYYLA010000110.1:0-9138 GCA_964441785.1 uncultured Candidatus Cloacimonadota bacterium
TATAAAAAAATCCTGGCTTTTACATTAAAGAACAAAGCTATTGCTGCTGGTGTTGTTATTATATCGATGGTATTATTTGTTATGACAATGGGTATAATCGGACCAACACTGGGATTTGAATTGTTCCCAAGTTCCGATGAAGGTACAATCGAGATCAAATATGAACTACCTATTGGTTATAATCTTGATGAAACAGCTGCAAAATATGATGAAATAGAAGCTATAGTTAAAACTCATCCAGAAGTTGAACAGATTCTCGTATCATTTGGTAGCCATGATATGGTAACCGAAGGTGTAAATCTGGGGATAATGACCGTAACTTTGATAGATGTTGAAGAGAGAGATATCACAACAGATGAACTGGTAAATGTTTTGATTAAGGAGTTGTCGGAAATCTCAAATGCCAAAATCGGTGTACAATCTCAATCATCTATGGGTGGTGGGCAAGAACCTATCGATTTTTATCTGAAAGGATTTGATGTAGACGTGCTTACAGAGATCTCTGATGAATTTCTGGATAAAGCAAGGAATATTGATGGATTAACTAATTTTGACAGCAATATGAAGTCTGGAAAACCCGAGATTACTATTAAACCAAAACGAGACAAATTGGCAGCAGCAGGATTGACAATATATGACCTTGCCATGTCGTTACGTGCATCGGTAGAAGGTTTAACAGCAACCCAATATAGAGAAGATGGTGAGGAGTATGATGTAATAATCTCGTTGACTGATAAATCGGTAGATACACCAGAAGAGATAAGCAACATCCCAATAGCAGGAGCAACTGGACACTATCGAATGTCTCAATTAGCAGATATAGATTTCAGCAGTGGAGCAACCAAGATTGTTCATAGAGATAAAGCTAAATCAGCGCAATTTACTGGTGGTATAGCTAAGGGTTATGCTCAGGGCGATGTGATGGCTGCGATAACAAAACTGCAGGAAGAGACTGTTTTACCCGAAGGTTACAGATTCGAATGGGGTGGAATGAGTAATATGATGGAAGAGAATAATAGAGAAATGGGAAAAGCATTCATGATTGCGATACTTCTTACTTACATGCTTCTTGCAGCTATTCTCGAAAGTTTTACCAAACCTGTTCTAATTCTACTTACAATGCCATTGGCTTTGATCGGTGTGCTTATTTCTATGTTTATCATGAATCTTAATATGGGTATGATGGCAATGATGGGGGTTATTATGCTTCTTGGTATTGTTGTGAATGCTGCAATTCTTATTATGGATTATACCCAGCAACTGCGTGAGCAGGGAAAAACAACAAAAGAAGCGCTTCTTGAAGCCAGCCCAACAAAGCTCAAACCTATTCTGATGAGTTCTGTAGCAATTATCTTTGGTATGCTTCCTATGGCTTTGGGTATCGGAGAAGCCGGTGCAGAGATGAGACAACCCCTCGGTATCGTCAGTATTGGTGGTATTTTTGTTGCAACATTTATGACGCTCTATGTGATTCCTGCCTTGTATTATCTAACTACCAGAAAGCGTGTAAAAATGGTAGATAAGGTATAAATTTATTCCGGAGAGCTTCGGCTCTCCGGTTTCTTTGGAAAGCTATTATGAGTTTTAAAAAACAGGATTTGTTTACTAACCTATACTATAGTCAATTGCCGGACGAGAAAACAATATCTCTTGCAATGCAAAATCTTCAGCAGCAGGAGGGTCGAAATGACGGCTCTCTGCTCAAGGGTAAATTTGCATCCAATAGAAATAGATGTGTTTACATGATTAGCAATGACGATCAGATATACTATGTAAAAAAATATCACAACAAAACCTTGAAATATGTAGTACGTGATTTTCTCAGACCGCAAAAAGGTGTCAGAGCTTTTTTAATCTGCCGTGCTTTACATGCATTGGATATTGGATGTGCACAAGTAATGCTGGCAATGGTGTATACAAAAGCAGTCTTTAATAAGCCAAGTATTGCTCTCAGTAAACACATTCCTGGACAGACAATAAAGCAACTTCTTCAATCTGATTTGACAGAAGAGAAGAAATATCATCTCTTCGATCTCTGGATTGATTTCTTTGTTGATCTTATGAAAAAAGGCGTTGTTCATCGTGATCCTAATCTATCTAATTTTATTATCCATAATGATACAGTTAAACTGATTGATATTGATGATATTCAATTTATTCCAATTGTGACCAGAAAGATATTTCGACGCATAATGCTAAAATTGAATCAGATTCTTCTATTAGCTCAAATAAGAAAGAAAAATGGGAATCTGGATCTCAATAATAATGATCGAAAATATATTTTGCTTAATATAGCAAAGATCTTTGATCCAACAATAAATACAGAGAAATTTTTCCACTATATTGAACATAATTCGAAGCTCAAAACCTTTGAAATTACAGCTTATGTTAACGATGTGAAACTCTCACGCGAGGTGAAAGCTATGGAAAATCAGAGTATGGAATATTCTACAATAAATCGGTTCAAGAATTAGTATATTACGAGTTAAATCAGTGAATGTAATTTTATCCAAACTGGCAAAAACAAACAAACATATTATACTTTTAGCTGCCATATTTTATGTTATTAATCTTGCAGCTATAAGTGAAGATTTTTTAAATCGGAAGATAATGTCTGATCAATTAGAACTATCGCTTAACGATAAAACTGCAGAGATGGAGGAGTTTAGTAGATCTGCATTAAAAAAAAATGTTACCGAATCAAACAGGGGTCAGCTAAATAGAAGAGCATTACATATCCAAACTAACAAGAAGTGCATTGCCTTTGAGCTTGTAATTGTTCTTGGAGGTATCTGGGCTTATGATCACTATTGGGTTGATTACGATTGGGCCGATATTGGATTCAATTCGATAAAAGCCAATTTTGAACATGGATTTGAGTGGGATACTGGGAAATTCAGCATGAACCAGATTCTCCATCCCTATTCCGGGAATATCTACTTCAATATTGCTCGTAGTAACGGATACGATTATGTTAATTCTATTCCCTATGTTTTCTGCGGCAGCATGGGTTGGGAGCTGTTCATGGAGAATCATTATCCTTCGATCAATGATATGATAACCACCACTATCAGCGGATCCATATTGGGTGAGACATTTTATCGGCTTGCGGATCGATGCCTTGATGATGAGGCGACGGGAATCAATCGTTTAGGGCGAGAGGTGCTTTCTACTTTGATATCTCCGATGTATAGCATTAACCGACATTTGGATAAGGATCGCTATGGTCTGGGTAACAGACTGGCAAAAGCTCCACTTGATTTTGCTCTATCATTGGGTGGGCAATATCGCGATCCAGAGGATTATGAAGATGTCTCATCAGCCGGAGTTGCAGTCGCTCTTCATGTTGAATATGGTGAGGAGTTTTCTGACGATATAGATGCACCTTATGAATATTTTAATCTGTTTACTGCGATCGAAGCCCCGCATGGTGATGAAACCGGAGCGTTATTTATAAATGGAAATTTGCTGAATAGTGATGTTCAGAGGTGTGGTAATCATGAATTAAGTCATGGACTTTATCAGCAGTTTGCCTATCTAAACAATTCCCTGTTCAAATTATCTGCCAGCAGTGTTGGCTATGGTTTAAAGAACAGGTTTAATCTAGGCAAGAAGAGTCATCTAATCTACAGAAATTTTTTTTATGGGATAATATTGGGTGGGAGCAATTCCTCCTATCCAAAATTGGCTGGTATAGATCTTGAGTATAACCTGGGACCAGGTGTCAGTTATCAAACAGGTCTGGAGTTATCTACAGGTTCAGGGATAGAGATAGCAGCTCAATTCATGGGATATTGGTTTAAATCTATTCATGGAGCTGAAGGTGAGGAGCTTGTTTCTTATGCAAATGCAGGACTAAAAGTACCGATATATGGTATGCTGCACTATTCTGTTTCTTATATCAATTATAACAGATTTGGAGATTATAGAGAATTCCCGGATGAAAAGAGACATGAGGAGGCATTTCGATCATCAGTAGTTTTAATGTTCTAATTGGATAGATAGAGCTGCCTTAATTATTATTGACAATTAATCCAGACTCCTTATATCAAAACCAAAGGAGAAAATATGGATTATCTTGAATTAATTAAACAACTTACATTAACACCCGGAATATCCGGAAATGAAACCAGAGTTGCCACAATACTTAAAGAAAATCTATCGAAGTATGGTGAGATTGAGCAGGATCGAATGGGTTCTGTTACCGCGAAAATCGGTGATCAAAACAAAGGACCAAAGATTCAGTTTATCGCTCATATGGATGAGATTGGTTTTATCGTGGCAGATATTCTGGAGAATGGATTTCTTAAGCTTCAGAATATTGGTGGATGGGATCCCAACACATTACTCTCTTCACCTGTTGAAGTTCATAATTCCAAAGGTGATGTTTTTCCTGGTATAATTGGCTCTATCCCGGTGCATTTTCTATCAGGTGGTTCGGGTAAACTTGATATTGCCAACATGTTTGTGGATGTGGGTTCTTATAGCAAGAAACAGACTATGGAAGAATTTGGAATTCAATTAGGCGATCCTATTGTACCGGTGACAAATTTTAATTTTATCGAGCAAAGTCAGACGATCTTCTCAAAAGCATTTGATGACAGGATTGGCGTCTCATCATTAATTGCATTAGCTGATAGAATTGGAGATAAAGAACTTAAAAATTCTATTCTACTGACAGGTTCTGTGCAGGAAGAGGTTGGTGTTAGGGGAGCAAAATCAATATCAGGCAGAACAGATGCAGACATCTGTATTGTGATAGAGGGTGCTCCGGCTGATGATATTCCTGGAATACCAGGTAATTCACAGACCTCAGTTGGAAAGGGAGCACATGTAAGGTTGTATGATCCAACCATGCTGGTAAAATCAGGGATGAGAAATTTTATTATTGATTTGGCTGCGAAGCATAATATCACAATACAAACAGCTGTAAGGCGACGTGGTGGAACTGATGGCTCTGTTATGCATACCGCTTCTACAGGTATTCCGACAATTGTATTAGGTGTTCCGGTTAGATATGCGCATAGTCATAATTGCAGTTGTAGCTTAAATGATTTTAAGCAGTTGATTGATCTGTTAGAGATGATAGCTCTTGAACTTGATAAGGATAAATTGGTAGAAATTATAGGTTAACGTGTTCAAAGGGAAATGTATTTTAGTTTCCCTTTTTTTATTTTCCGATTATATTAATTCTAATTAAGATAAGGGGGAAAATTGTGAAAATATTTAAAAATATATCAGATATTTTAAAGTCATTTAGAAATTTCCCCGCAATTAGAATAACGCTTTATTATGTGATTTTTGGATTTTCCTGGATTCTCCTCAGTGACAAAGTTCTGCTTCTTATTGTTAAAGATCCTGGCCTTGCTTCTCAACTGCAAACTTATAAAGGTTGGTTCTATATTTTAATTACTGCTTTTCTCTTATATCATCTCGTGTCAGATAGTATTCAGCGCGAAAAGGAGATGCGAAGAGACCTTGACATCAGTGCCAGAAAGTATCAATCTATTTTTGATAATTTCAGGGATATCTATTTTGAGATAGACCCCCAGGGTCATATACTGGAAGTAAGTCCCAGTATTAATGAATATTATGGATACTTCAGGAATCAATTAGTTGGTAAACATATCTCAGAATTGTTTTTATTTGATGAGAATAAGCAGATTCTGGACAAGATATTCAATGAATCCATAAATAAAAATCTTGAAATATCATTAGTTGATGTTAACGGTGATATAAAATTCTGTTCTGTTAATACCAAAAAGGTCTTTGCATTTGATGATAATATTAAGATAATTGGATCAATTCATGATATTACTTCAAGGAAAAAGAATGAAGAGTTTCTGCAGAAATTAAATATAGCTATTGAGCAGAGTCCAAATATTACTATTGTAACCGATACAAAAGGAAACATTGAGTATGTTAACCCAAGTTTTACGGCTATAACAGGGTATGAAAAAGAGGAAGCTATTGGGGAAAATCCTCGTATCCTAAAAAGTAAATCCTATCATAACACAGAATTTTACAAAGAAATTTGGGAAACAATTACACATGGGAAAATCTGGAGAGGATTGATTTGCAACAACAAAAAAGATGGATCTGAGTATTTTGAGTCAGCTGTAATATCTCCTTTAAAAGATAAATATGGCGATATTACTCATTATGTGAAAGTCTCTGACGATGTTACAGAATTGAGGCAAAACAGGATTGATCTTGAGAAAACCTTAGATGCAAAGGAGTTCCTGTTACAGGAACTGTATCATAGAACAAAAAATAATATGCAAATTATTTCAAGTATTCTCAAAATGGAAAATAGATTTACTACTCAGAAAGCGATAAAACCATTCTTGAAAAATCTAAACAATCGTATCCTGGCGTTATCTTTGATTCATGACAAAATATATCATAATGGTGATATCAAAAATATTAGTCTAAAAAATTACCTTGTGGGATTTGTCCCATATATTCTGAATGATTACGAATCATTGCCTGGTGAGGTTGATTTGCAGATAGATATATCAAATAATGTTTGCTTTAATGCTAATGTTTTAATATCTATAGGTTTGCTTGTAAATGAAATGGTATCGTTAAGTCTTTTCGATCAACCTAATAATCTCTGCAGTTCTATCGAAATAAAATATCAGATGATGAATGAATCACATCATCTTTTGTACAAGGATTCAGTCCGAAAAGCTTATGATTTTATTGAAAACAATGATCAATATACCTCTATTAAACTGATCAATGCTCTGGTTAATCAACTCAAAGGTGAACTTATTTTCAATGATGAGACTGGTTATGTTGTTATTGCTTTCAAAGAAGAGGCTCAACGTACCTTTAACCAGGTTTGATGTTCTCTGCTATTTTAATCGCTTCTGCGTTTTAACTCTTGCCATTCAATCGCGCGGTTTTTTTCATAATAAAAGAGTGATTTATATATGAAGCCCAGTTTCTCTAATACATGTTTTGAAGCAATATTGCCAGGATCTACAATTGCATAGATCACGTTAAGATCCATTATAGAAAATCCATAATCTACAATAGCTCTACAGGCTTCGGAAGCGTAGCCTTTGTTCCAGTGTTTCTGCTTCAGTCGATAGCCTAATTCATAAAAATTTTGATGACCATTCATGGATTCAATAAATTTGAGCCCAGCCCATCCAATAACCTCGCCATTGTTTTTCAATTCAAGTGCCCAACGACCAATGCCATTTGATTTGTATTGTCTGCGTATATAACTAATCGCTTCTGTAATTTCCTGAAGATCATTTACTGGATTATTGTCGATATATCTGTGAACCATGGGATCCGAATCCATTTCGAACAAGTCGTTTTTATCGGTTAAATCAAGATCACGAATGATAAGACGTTGTGTCTCTAGTTTAGATGGTTTCATGTTTTATCCATAATTTATACTCTGGCTAAAATTAAACTTAACGCCAGAATGATAATCAATATCGATCCTGTTATTGATAATCCTTTCCAGACATTATCAGAAATAGTTACAGGATTTTTAATACGCATGGAAATTGTCGGTATCAAAGCAAAAAGAGAGATTATCAGCCCCATGCCAAAACCAAGTGCTATAATCATCATTAAGGTATATAAAAAGTTATTGAGAACAGATATCCCAAACACGGATATCATAACAGCACCGGGACAGGGGATGAGCCCGATAGAGATTACGAGTCCATAGAGAGATTTTGGTTGCTTATGATTGTGATGAGGTTTGAAACTGCTGTAGAGGGAATAACATCCGATCAGTAGCAATATTGACCAGCTGACTATCTCAAATTTATCCCGTATCATTTCCGATGATGTTGCAATGGAAGTGTGGAGGAAAAAATAGAGAATGATTACCAATATAATTCCAGAAAAAGCATGCATGAATCCTGTAATAAATCCTGCAAAAAAACTTCGATTCAGCGTTGATCTGTTAGCCAGAAAATATCCGGTAAGAAACAGTTTTCCATGACCGGGACCTAATGCATGGATCAAGCCATAAAGAAACGCTATCAATAATGGGAATAGTAGGTTCTTGCCCTCTTTTATTTGATTTTTCTGTTTATAGAGGGTCCGATAGATTTTCCGTTGAAGTTGTAGAATCTGGAGTTTCAAACGATTAACGAAATTGGGTGACTTACTGCTTACTGAACTATTTTTAACACTATCTCTTATGGTTGTCTCTGCACTCTTAGAGAGGAGTGGATTTTGCGATAATAATGGGGATAACATCATTAAAATTATTAAGCAGAGAATCAGTTTTCTAATCATTGTCAGCCTTAAGAATTATTTTGAAAGCGGTTACAGGTAATTCTCCATAAAGATCAAAATTAACACTCTTTTCATAAGTATCTATGGTGGACCTAATCTTATTCTGATTTGATACCAGAAATCCGGTTTTATTATCAGTTTCAATCATTATATAGTAGGTTGGATCGTAAGTGAGTGCGATAATTTCTTGAGGAAATGCCGACTCAAACTCGGGAAATTCAAGGGTAAAATCATAGATAAGTTGTTCGTCGACAAGAGAGACTGTAAAATCAGAGACTTCATCAAACAGAATTTTCTTACTATTAATGGTTAGATCGATGAAAAAATTGAAGGATTTCGTGTTGGTAAAGGCTTCATCATAAATCATCTGCGTTTCTTTCTCATCGAAATAACCATTCATATCAAGATCGTAGTCAAACATAATCATCTCAGTAAACATCTCATCAAAAATCCACTGAGCCTGAAGTTGGTTTGCTCCTTTGCTATCAATGATCAGTTTATTGCTGTTTTGGATAAAGGAATGTGGGTGAGCAGCAAGTGTGTATCCAACCAGGAGAAAAAAGATTAAAATTAATCTATTCATTTACAACAATCCTGAAGCCCAGAGCACCATCACGATAAAGAGGGCATTTATAGTATTCGGTAGGAAACGTTAGATCAGAAAGATCACTATTGAGAATACAAAGCATTTCGTTACAACCACCGCAAGCAGAAGATGTGGGATCTGTACCTGACTTAGACCATTCTGCAGCACCTTTATCTATAGCTAGAACACGTTGTTTAGTTGATTCCCAGTTGTGGGAAGCCAATAGCTGATTAAAGGTGGGGATTGTACATCCCAGCCAATTACAATAAGCGTTAGAC
>CAYYLA010000111.1:0-9121 GCA_964441785.1 uncultured Candidatus Cloacimonadota bacterium
ATGAGCAATTTGATGAAGATAAGGTTCGTAAAATGATAGCTGAATCGATGAGGAAAATGGCAGAAACACTGGCAACCAGTGAATAGGAAGGTGTTATGTCTGATACAATGAATAAGAAAATTGCAGGAATTTTCAATGATATAGCAGATGCAATTGAGACCGGTGAATTTGGTAAGAAATTGCGAATAGGTTTAACAATATTGGGCAGTGAGCATCCTGTAGCTGAATTGGTAAAGGGAGCAGAGCTGGCATATTCCCGTTATTCGGATCTGGAGGTAATACTGATAGGACAGTATAGAGAAACAGATTTGGAGATGATAACTGCCGAGACACCGGATGAATGTCACTGCAAGATGGAAGAGTCACTGGATCAGGGTATACTCGATGGTTGTGTTACAATGCATTACAATTTTCCCTTTGGAGTATCAACTGTAGGTCGTGTTATTACACCCGGTGTTGGTAAAGAGATGATAATTGCAACTACAACAGGATCAACAGATACAGACCGTATTAATGCCATGGTTAAAAATGCAGTTTCCGGTATCGCAACAGCTAAAGCAATTGGAATCGAAAAACCTGAGATTGGTATTTTAAACATAGACGGAGCTAATCCTGTAGGTAGAAAATTGAGAGAATTGCACAGTAATGGATATGATATCACCTTTGCAGAATCTGCACGTGAGGATGGTAGTATAACAATGCGCGGTAATGATCTGTTACAGGGGACACCTGACGTAATGGTATGTGATACCTTGACCGGAAATCTATTGATGAAGGTATTCTCTTCATACAATACAGGTGGCAGTTATGAAGCGTTAGGTTATGGATATGGACCAGGAGTAGGCAAGGATTATGATCGGATGATCTCAATTATATCAAGAGCATCAGGTGCACCAGTAATCTGTGGAGCTATCCGATATACAGCTGATGTAATCAAAGGCAATCTCAAGACTAAAATATCCAACGAATACAAGTCAGCAGAAAAAGCAGGATTATCAAATGTTTTACAGGTAGAGAAAAAGGAAGTAGTAGCAAAAACCGAGATCAAATGTCCAGAAAAGAAGATAGTAAGTGAACAAATACCTGGTATTGATATTCTAGAAATAGAAAAAGCTAAAATGAAATTATGGTCGGAAAACATCTATGCTGAAACTGGCATGGGATGTACGGGACCAATTATTATTGTTGCTCAAGAGGATATTGAAAAGGCTAAAACCTGCCTTCGAGATGCTAAATATATAGGTTAATTGCAAAGAGGGAGTGCAAAGAAACTTGAACTCCCTCTAAACTTTAACATTCAGTTTTATTGTTTATCTACCTAGAAATTCCATTTAATTCCCAACGTAGGATTAATAATCAACTCATCAGAAAGAGGTGACCAATTTTTTGTAATTTCAACCTCTCCACCTAAAGAAATATGAGGATGAAGATTATACCATAATTGTGGTTCAGTTAAAATTGTAACCATTTGATCTTCATTGTCATCAGCAGTATAGAAATCTTCTTGAGACCAGATATCAAGACATCCAGTAAAGGTAACTTTATTGTTTAAAAAGTTAGTAACCCAAGCAGTACTTGCCTGCCAATGAGGATTTTCATCAGAACCTCTATCAAATCTGATCAAAGCACTTTGTTGAAAAACAGTGGAAATAGTTGGAAAATAAGTTTGATAAGCAAAACCAACATTATATGCATCGCAATAACTACCTGCGCCATAAGTGTAAGGAACACCTTCGTATTCTCCACCACCCCATTGGTAACCATCTTGATATTCAAGATGAAGCATAAGACCACTAAGTTTGGTATCTTTCAGCCAAGGAATTTTAACATAACGTTCAATTTCAAGATACATATTGCTGGCAGATTTAGCGCCAAAAGGTGCATTATAATCTAAATCAACCATCCAGAACCATCCACCCCACTCATCCATTGTAAAATCAGTAATGGTGGAAGTAAAATACTCGCGTTCTGTTTCACTTGAACCGAAATCATAGTGTAATTGAAGATTAGGAGCAGCAAATACAGTACAAACCAACAACAACATAATACCTAATAGAGCATTCTTTTTCATTTTTTCTCCTTTATATCCTCATAGGGGACATCTTTTAGTTTATATTTTTTAAGATATGAGTACCAGTTTCTCCTTTAACGGCAGCAAAAAGTTTATCGGGAGATGTGATAATGACTTCTTTACCACCGTTTTGGAGAAATTTAACGGAAGCTTCAATTTTTGGCAGCATACTTCCTGGTGCAAAATGGCCTTGATCTTTTAAATCTTTACATTGATTCAGTGATAAATCATCCAACCATTTTTGATTTTCCTTGTTATAATTAATTGCAACTTTGGGAACTCCAGTTGAGATAATAAAGAGATCAGCCCCAAGTTTAGAAGCAAGTAATGAAGAAGCAAAATCTTTATCTATCACAGCTGCGATACCCTGTAAGCCCTTACCATTCTTGATTACGGGTATTCCACCACCACCTACAGAAACAACCAAAGTCCCTTGATTAATAAGATGTTTGATAGATTCTAATTCGAGAATTTCAACTGGTTTTGGGGAAGGAACAACTCTCCTATAACCTCTACCAGCATCTTCTTTTACAATCCAACCTTCCTTATTAATCCGATCTTCAATTTCTTTAACAGACTTATAAAAAGGACCTACCGGTTTAGTAGGAGTTTTAAAAGCAGGGTCGTTTTGATCTACTACTACCTGAGAAATAATAGTTGCAACATTCTTGTTTAATTTTCTTTCCGTGATAGCATTTTGAAGTGATTGTTGAATCATATATCCCATACCACCCTGAGTAAAAGCGCCACAATAATCCATTGGTAAAGAAGGCACCAATTCTTTTGCTGATTCAGATTGAATTAATACATTGCCAATCTGTGGTCCATTACCATGTGTTATCACGACATCATATCCCAGGTTGATTATATTCATTATGTTATCTACTGTTTCTTGTACAGCATTGAATTGATCATTAACAGAACCTTTTTGTCCTGGTTTTATTAATGAATTACCTCCAATAGCGATTACTGCGGTTTTTTTCATTTTAACTCCTTAACAATATATCAAATTAGATTATTTTCCTGGACTCTTCAGTGCATGTACAAAAATAAGATTGAGTACAATTGATAATACAACTGTTGTTCCAATAGGATTACCGATAAAAAAGCTGATAGCTAAAGGAAATTGTTGTGCAACAGCTTGTGGGATAAAAGAAAAAGCTATTCCAATAAAACTTGCAAAACCAACAATCAACTTATTTGTTTCAGTCATTTTCATATTGATAATCATCTGAATACCAACAACAAGGATAGTACCAAAAAGAATAACAAGAGCTCCACCATAAATAGCCCAAGGGATAACAGAGAAAAAGACTCCAATTTTGTAAATAAGCCCTATCAGGATCATGATCAATCCACCTGCAATCATAATACTTTTAGCACCAACTCTTGATAAAGATAGAACCCCCAAGTTTTGGCTGAATGATGTACATGGGATATTGCCGAAAATAGTAGTGAAAAAAGAAGCTACAGTTTCAACAAACAAACCCTTGTTAGCTCTTTCTGGAGTCATTTTCTGCCCAACCAGATTAGCAGTTGCCTGATAACATCCCATTGTATCCAAAACATTACTAAGTTCAGCAATAAAGAGAATAAGGACAACAGGTATAAAATTCCAATTTAAAGCAATAGGTCTTCCCATGTTGCCTTTAAATAAAACCCAGAAAGCTTTAGGTGAAACAAACCAAGGTGCAGCGGCAATACTGGCAAAATCGATTCTTCCCATTAATGCTGCTACGATAATAGCTAAAAGAACACCCCAGAGAATACTTGCATATCTAAGAATACCCTTTGGAACAAGAAACGATATTATAAGTGGCACTAAAGTAGCTATTCCAGCTAGTATTAAATTAGATGAAGAAACAACATAACCCCCATTAACATAATCAGGAGGAAATATTAAATCAACACAACTTGCCTTAGCAAGACTGACACTCATAACAATAAACAATGGTCCCAAAACAACTGGTGTTGCTACATAGGGTAAGAAGCGTCCAACCAATCCTTTTTTAAAAGGTATAACTAATAAAATAGTAAGAAAACTAACTACCAATAATCCGACCCAGGTCATTATGGGTCCGATAGTATAGATAGCAGGAATCATAGCGGCAATAAATACAATATGCTGAGCCTGAGCAACAGGTAATCTAAGTATTCTAGCCTGAACTAATGTTTCAATCCCAGCACCTAATAGCATAATCATCATTAAATAAGCTGTAACAGATACATCCCATTTAAAAACACTAGCAAAAATAATAGGTGTAACAAGGGGAGCTAACATAAGAACTAAAACGTGTTGCAAACCATATAGGATATTCTCACCTACACTCAATTTGTCATCTACACCAACAGTTAAGCCAATAACTTTATCAATATCTTGATTCGATTCAGAGTCCATATAATCTCCTTGTTCATTCAATTTCAATTTCAATTTCAATTTCAATTTCACATTCAAATACAACAACAATCCCAAACACAATAACAATTACCTAACAACAACAATACACGTTTTCCCCCTTACGTTAAGCCCTCCTTGCTTTACAATTATGTATAATATTCTTGGGAAATGGCATCAACAGGACATATACTTTTGCACAAACCACATCCGATACAAAGATTTTCATTGATATTAGCTTTTTTCTGATCTATCCATATAGCGTCATAACCACAAGCAGAAACGCACTTACCACAACCAATACATTTATCCATATCGACTGTCGGTGATTGAGGTTCAGTAACAGCAACCCAACCTTTTTGTTTACGTTCATTTATTTTTTTAATAGTAAGACCACGAATTTCTTCAATAGAAGAGACATTATGTTCCTTCAATAATTTTTCTAAATCTTTAATGATGTTTTGATATTGTTTTGGACCATTGATATGACCTGCAGTACAAACACCAACTAATGAAGCACCTGCCATAATATATTGTAAAACATCATCAGCGCTACGAGCGCCACCTACTCCAATAATGGGTAAATCGATTGCCATAGCAGTTTCTAAAACCATTCGAAGAACTATAGGCATAATAGCAGGTCCTGTCAAACCACCAACACCTCTTGGTCCTCCAAGTAGAGGTTGACCAGTTTTAGTGTCAATTGCCAGAGCTGGTCCTAAAGCGTCAGAAGCAGCAATACCATCTGCACCGGCTTCTTTAACAGCAACAGCCCACTCAGGCGTAATGTGACTATAAGTTCCTGACAATTTTACAACAACAGGAACATTCACCGCAGCCTTAACAGCTTTAACAGTTGCAACCATACCTGCTGTATCATCCAAACCAGGTTCCTGATAGTTCATTTCCGGGTACATTGCATTAAGTATTTCACCCATATGAGGACAATGTGTAGGAACTATGATCATATCAGCTCCGGCCTTTTCTGCTTTCAAAGCTAATTCAGCAGCTTGTTCTGGATAATAACCTGCTAAATTGGCAAAGACATAGCAATCACCCTCTTTTGCTTCTTTTATTCCTTCCGTAAACCAATATTCTGCAGTTTTATCAGAGCCAAAAACAGAATTTACCATTCCAGCCTTATTAGGTATCTGGGCAAAACAAGGTAGCACGTCGGGAGCTGGTTGAGGTACAATAGTTTTAGTACAGATTGCAGCCAACCCATATTTCGAGATTTCTTTAATTACTTTTCCACTCCTGCCGTGAATACCAGCAGGTACTATAACTGGATTTTTAAGTTTTAAACCACAAAAATCTGTGGTAAGATCAATACTACTCATTTAATTTCTCCTTAGAAATCTATTTTTCACGATCAATTTCACATCTCAATGTAACTAATTTTTGTAATACATATTTTCGATAGCACCAACCGGGCAAGTCCAGATACAACACCCACAACCATAACAAACACTATTATTTATAGTTGCTTTTCTATTTTCAATTGTTATTGCATCATAGATACAGGCATTTTTGCACTTTCCACAACCAATGCATTTCTCCACATTTATAGATGGAGGAACAGGATATAGATTACAATCCCATCCTTTTTCTTTTCTTTCTTTAACTTTTGATAAGGTTAAACCTCTAATGTCATTAAGTGTGATATTCTTCTTATCCAGATAATCATTAAGTTCATTAATTAAGGATGTATATCGTGCTCTACCTTCTAAATGTCCAACAGTACAAACACCAAAGTAAGTCGCACCCGCCATCGCATATTCTATAGCATCTTCAGCTGTTTGAATTCCCCCTGAGGCAATAATTGGAATATCAAAATTCTGAGCAATTTCAAAGACCATTCTCATAGCAATTGGTTTTAATGCTCCCCCTGATAATCCTCCAAAGCCACGAGGACCGCCTAGTTTAGGTTGACCTGTATTAATATCGATCAGCATGACTGGGCCAATAGTATCAGTAACTTCAACAACATCCATACCGGCATCAATACCTGCTTTTATCCAAGGCAAAATAGAAGAAAAATGACATGCTGAAACTTTGCCGATTATTGGTACATCAACCACTTCTCTAACAGCTTTTACTGTCTGATAAAAAGGTTCAGGATTATCCATTTCCGGAGGCGGAATTTTCAACCCAGGGAACTGGGCCTCCATATTCTCTGCCAAATGTGGACAGTGTGTTGCCAATTCTATCATATCTGCTCCCGATTGTACTGCTTTGATCGCCAAATCAGCAGCTTCTTCAGGACTGGCAGCTGCCAGATTAGCAATTATGGGAACACCAGTAGATTTAGAGAGTGGGATCTCCACTTCAAACCATTGCTTACTTGGCATAATAGCAGCCAATACACAGTTCAAAAAACCATTCTTCATAGGAACACAACAGGGTCTAGGATCAGGGGCAGGAACAGGTACAATTGTTTTGGTTGTTATTGCACCAACACCTGTTTTTGCTACTCTAACAATTTCATCCCCATCTCTGCCATGTTCACCAGCAGTTACGATAAAAGGATTATTCAACAAAACATTACCAATTTTGCATTTAAGATCAGCCATTTTTTACTCCTCACATTAATCAGATTCCAGATAAAACCAATTTCAAGATTCAATAATTACAAGAGTTTTTCCTTTATACTTCGATACCGTTTTTCTTCCACAATAACCTTGCTTCTTTAACACAAGTGTTTCTAACTTCATTCTCATCAACAGTTTTCATTTCATATTCTTCAACCACGATATTACCATCAACAATTACGGTGTGAACATGTTTTCCCTGGAATGTCATTGTGAAATATGAAATCACAGAAGCAGCGGTAGTTGGAGTAGGAGAATCAGGTTCAATAAGAATAATATCGGCTTTTTTACCTACCTTCAGGCTTCCGATTTCATTCTCCATTCCCATGGCTTTTGCTCCTTGCATAGTAACCATATCCAACATCTGGAAAGGAGATACAACCAAAGGATTATGATGATGATTTTTTTGAACAAGATATGTATATCTCATATATTCAGAAATATCCAAAGTAAAGAAGCAATCGTGTCCAATAGTAACATTCATATTTTTATCCAGCATTTCAGGAATTCGGGCAACAGGATTTCCACCGAGGGAATCTGTCATTGGTGTATAAGAAACCTTTACATCATTTCTTCTTAAAATTTCCAGATCTTCATCATCTAAATCAATACAGTGGCCGGCAACAACATCCGGTCCTAATAAACCAGCATCTTCCAAATACTTAGGAGCTGATTTACCATATTTTTCAACCAAGAAAGCCCGAGGAATTTCAGAGATATGGATTTGGATACCACAATTGTGTTCATCGGCAATTTTTCTAACCTTCTTCAGTGTTTCCGGAGAAACGGTATAAGCAGCATGAACTGCAGGTCTAGCTTCAATACGACTTCCATTATTTCTGGGATACTTTTTAATGAATTCAAGATTTTCCTGAATACCTTTCTCTGCCCATTCAATATCCTGTTCTTTCAGGATATCAGCACCTGGGATTCTTTCGGTAATTTCATAACCAACTTGAGCTCTGATTCCGATTTCTTCGATTGCACGAGCACTTGCGTTAAGTGGACCCGGTAAAGCATTGGGAGCTTCCACTGTTTCACAGACAGTAGTATTCCCACTTTTCAGCATTTTCATAGCTGAATAGCGTGTAGCTGCATAAACAGCATCTTCAGTAGTTACATCTTCTAACCACTCCCACCCCATTTTCATCAGCATGTCCCAAAAAGTTTTTAACTGCGTATAATCTATGGGCATATTATGACCAAGTGGATAAGACATGTGCGAATGAGTCATAATTAATCCTGGCATAACAATTTTTCCGGAGGCATCTATTACTTTTTTAGAATTTTTATATTCATTTTCAAGATCAGATGTCTTGCCAATTGCAATGATCTTATTTCCTTCGATTGCAACAGCCCCATTTTCAATTACAGTTCCATTAAAACTGTCCGGCTCCATAGTTAATACCAATCCATTTTTGATAAACAAATCTGCCATTTCTACCTCCTATTTTAGTTTAAAACTTTTAAAATATCTTGTCTGGTTATAGGTAATTTTTTGAATCTAAACCCAGTAGCATTTACTACGGCATTAGCAAAAGAAGCTGCAGCCCCCGAGACTGGTGGTTCACCTATACCTTTAACACCGAATGGTCCTGTAGGGTTATATGTCTCAACAGATATTGATTGAGTAGGTATTCTGTCTTTTATGGTTGGAACTGCATAATCAGCTAGATTAGAGTTTGTAATAACTCCCTTAGCATATTGAATTTTCTCGAGATGAGCAAGGCCATAACCTGTTAAAGATGCACCTTCTATTTGACCTTCAAATGCTTTAGGATTAACAACTTTACCAGCATCATGCACCGCCAGATGCTTTAATACATCAACTTTCCCAGTAAGTTTATCTACTCGAACACTCATCATATGAGTACCATAATTATAAGCTATATATATTTTCCCTTGGGTTTTTTCCTGATCATACTTTGCTTCTGGAGCTTTAGAAAAAGCCATATTCATTATCGGGAACCCAGTCCAATAAGCAGCAACACAAACATCTCTTAATGGGATTTTCGCATTTTCATCAAATATAAGTTGGGCAACATTATTTTTAAAAACAATGTT
>CAYYLA010000112.1:0-9089 GCA_964441785.1 uncultured Candidatus Cloacimonadota bacterium
GATCTTGTCCGCAAATCTTCTGGGCGGATCTTGTCCGCAAATCTTCTGGGCGGATTCCATTTTTCATTGCTAAGTATTCCAACTGTATTTCTTATATAAATGCCAATAGTGGTTAATCCTACAGTCTTGCAGCAAGCCCCACAAATGGATTTCCAACCACCTCATCACCAATAGTGGTTTTAGGACCATGACCGGGATAGACCACGGTCTCCTCAGGGAGAATAAACAGTTTTTCTTTAATTGATGCAATAAGCGTGTCATAATCTCCACCCGGTAAATCAGTCCTACCTATACTTTCGGCAAATAATGTATCACCACTGAAAAGGAGGCCATCCACCAACAGACAGATCCCACCATTGGAATGACCTGGTGTTGGAATAACCTGCACCATTTTGCTCCCTAATTCAAAAGAAAATTCTTTAGTTAATTTTACATCTGCATCTGGTGATATTACATTTTGATTCCAATAAAGGCTAAGATTTTTAGCCGCATCCTTCAACATTTCACTGTCCTTCTGATGGATAATAAATCGAAGATCAAAATGGCCTTTTATCATTCCATTACCAGCAATATGATCACCGTGTCCATGTGTATTTACTAAAAATTTCGGGATTAAATCTTTCCCTTCAATCAACTCAATAATCTCGTGGCTGGGCGCAGCAGGATCAATGATCATCGCTTCCTTTGTTTCCTCATCCCAGACAATATAAGTGTTAGTTCCAAACTCTGGTAGAACATTTAAAATCTCAACCTTCATTATTACCTCATATCAAGTATTTTTCAGCTTCTTCAGGCTTAAGTTTGGATACTTCAACCTGGCTTGTTAAGTTAAAATTCATTCCGTATTTTACAACAGCTTCCTCTGGTGCTTTGTTGTTATATCGCAATAACAATGAGGCTGCCAATTCAATAATTTTTTGATCGAGCTCTGTCTGAGTCACTAATAATCCTAAAGGTCCCGGAATTTCAGCAGTTTGAAATACAACCCAACGACCTGCATTGCTACTGATCATCTCATTATCATTATTATTTCTTCCAACGATGAATTTTGCATCTTCCGACAACCTGAAATGTCGACCACTTTTCAAAAGATTTATCGATTCCACTTCAAAAATCTGATGTTCAAAGAGATCCTTCAGCTTTCTTGAAAAACCAACATCTGTCAAAAGACATCCACCACCCGGATTTTGATATGATTTAACCCCATACTCCTCTGCTAATGCTATCTGGCGATATCTTCCACGTCCCTGTATATCAAGCATCTCTTCTTTATTAACCCATCCTTCGCGAATAGGCAACGAATCCCTTATCAGTTTCTGACAAAGTGGCCTTATCAACAGATCTATAACCTCGCTTAATTTGGCAACAGAGTTCATTGCATCACTACGTTGTGACATGGGACGCTGTCCCAAAACCTCACCTGAGATAATAAAATCTACACCTCGATCTTTCATTAACTGGCCAGCCATTTTGAACATTAAACCATGACAATCTATGCAGGGATTCATATGTTTTCCAAAACCATAACGAGGATTCTTCATCATCTCAATATGCTCAGCTGAAATATCGACAACTTCTAACGTTATATCATTTTCAGTAGCGGCTTTTTTTGCACTGTCGGCTGTAAAAAATGGTGTTTCAAAGAAAATAGCAACCACATCATACCCTAATCGCTCCATATGCTTAACAGCCAATATACTATCCAATCCGCCCGAAAACAGGGCAAAACATTTATGATTTCTTTTCATTTTCATTTCCTTTATGGGTAAAAAAATAATACTATATTCTGGTGACAACCACTTTTTATTTGATAGGAGAAGATTTTGGGATAGTAGAACATCATACTCAGCTTTACAATTAATTATTGTATAATAAAAAAAAAGAAGTTTTTCCTATTTTGTATTGTCTATAATTATAGCCTAGGAGATAAAGATGAAAAAGAGTATTGCATTATTCCTTTTAGTTATTGCCATGTGTGCAAGCTGTGCTTCTAGAACAGTATATCTGAGGAATGCCCCTCCAGCCAGGAAAGCCGAAATCCAATCACCAAGACCCGGGAAGAATTTTATCTGGGTAAATGGCTATTGGCAATGGAATCCAAGAAATAAAAGTTATGTCTGGATTTCCGGATATTGGAAACCTGTAAAACCTGGAAGAAAATGGGAAAACGGATACTGGAAGAAAACGCCAAGAGGCTGGATCTGGATTAAAGGTAGTTGGAAGAAATAAGATAATCAGAATACTAATCATTGCTAACGATAACAGTCCATTATCGTAATGATTGTATAATTCGATTAACATAACCCGCTATCAGACAGGTATAATTGCTTTTGGGGTGAATTTGGTGGAGGGATTACATTAAAAAAGCACAGACCTTAGCAAAGATCATTTCAAAATCGTGGTTTACCTCTTCAATTAATCTCGTGTTGGTTGGAAAAGGATTTTCATGCGTATATTCCCTGTCAAAATCTAATTCATCAATCTTGATATCAATATCACGATATGCACCTTTTAACGTGTTAACCACTTCGAAGGATGGTATTATCAAATCTTTCTTCAGGGTAATTGCATAAATCTGTTGTTCGTATTTTTTCAACAACTCCTCTCTGAAAAGCCTGCCTTTTTGATAATCTAACATGGCATGAAAAATTTTGCCTTCTAAATGATCTTCCTCTATATAATGATTTAAAAGATTATCTTTCTGCAGAAATTTATCAAAATGCTCTACTAAAAAAGAATATAACGCCACATTTGATTCACTATCAAGGATATATTTAGATACTGGTGATAACCGATTAAAAACAGCTCCACTGCAAAACAGGCATACCTTTGATTTAGAAAAAAGATTATTAAAATTTGCTAATTTCAAAATCAACGCTAGAAATCCACCTATGGAATATGCAAAAATATCAAACTCAAAATCTCTTTGAATTAATGGGTGTTTCCCCGATGTACATTCATTAATGAACTGTATTACATCATAATAGGTTTGTAATCCAGACCAGATAAACCGTTGAGGCATAGAATGCAACCGCATACTAATAGCAACATTAGATAATGTTGAATGTACAATATTCGGATATTTCTTCTTTCTTTTCTCGCTTAACTTGTACATTTTTCTTTTATTGCTCCAATCTTTTGGAGCTCGTTGCATATGAAAAGCTAAGGGAAACAAAATCACACATTTTCCTGTTCCTTCACATATAGCTCGAGCCCAGGGCAGATATTTTGTCCAATCCTTCTCATTGAATCCATGAAACAGGAATATAGCCTTATGGGCTTTTTCAAGTCCTTTCGGTTTTATTATTTGATATGGGAAAAATCGATTTTCATCAACACAAATGTCTTCAATATGAACATTATCATCAATCTCTCCAACATCATTGTAGAAAATCTCTTCCACGGTTAAATCCAGATCATGCTTTGTACAATGGTAGTTTACAGCACCCGGTAATATATCGTATGATGCTGATTGAAATCTGTACTCTATCAACTCAGTTTTATTACTCATGTTATTTCGTCCGTTATTGAGAATTGAATTTACCACAACATTCCTCCGATACTTTTCTAGAATGTTAACTTAATGGTGCTGGAAAGAGGACTCGAACCTCCGACCTACTGATTACGAATCAGTTGCTCTACCACCTGAGCTATTCCAGCACAATTATATTAAAATAATATCAGTTCTTCACTGTTCCTTACATCAAAATGCAACCAGCTTACACCCATTTCGATACCCCTGATCAAAGGGAAATCATCAGGACTGGCAATGATTTTGCTTCGCACATCATCAGCAGTATGATTTTTGAATATACAATCACAAGCTCTGCCATATTTGTGTTGTGAGTACTTTGATCCTATATGACATACTGCCGGACGAAAACCCCTGTATTGATTTGTTCCCCCCCACTTCCAATCATTAACTGTTACAGGACCAAAACAATCCCTAATCAAATCAAGAGTTTTCAAAAGTCTTTCATCAAAAAGAAGCCATCCTATCTGGAGTTTATTCTGCTCTTCCAAATCCCTAAAGAGCGTTTTTGGCAATAACTCCTCCAACGTAAAATTATTACATTTATACATATAACTACTCCCTGATTTACTTCAGGAAATTACATTTTTGGTATATTTTTTGTAAAGTAAATAAAATATAAATTATGTCCCAGAAGAAATTTTATAAACTATAATATTACCTAATATCATTCATTATCAGAAGTTATACTTTAAAAAAAAATTTAATTCAATAAGTTTCTGATAAATATATTTCAGGATTCGCTTAACCAGAATAATTTTTGTAAGGAAATAGATTGCCATAAAAATAAAATCTCCTAGATTCTGCACAAATTTAGGAGGTGCTATGGATGACATGGGTTTGAAACAAATTTGTTTCCCAATCTA
Organism: uncultured Candidatus Cloacimonadota bacterium; assembly: GCA_964441785.1. Lineage (GTDB taxonomy): Bacteria > Cloacimonadota > Cloacimonadia > Cloacimonadales > TCS61 > CAYYLA01. The sequence goes on from CAYYLA010000112.1 coordinate 4,399, forward strand.
TCAATCAAGAAACTGGATGAAATTTCTGGGCGTACTGTCTATTGCGTCAGGTATTCTTTCTGCAATATCGATTGTTGGGCTTCTTTTCTGCTGGCTACCTATCTGGTTAGGAACACTTCTCTTCGGTGCAGCAAATAAGATTGAAGCAGCATATTACAGTGGTGATGAACAACAAGCCGTCGAAGCATTTACAAAAATCCAATCCATTTTTGTAATCAGTGGAATTGTTTCGTTAGTTTCGATAGCTATCTCTCTGCTGGGAACTTTCTTTTTTGGAACTGCACTAATAGCCGGGATAGGCAACTTGCTTAATTAATCGAAATAATCATGATTAAAATTTCATTTTCACATATTGATGGGTTGAACAATAAAGCAATTGATTGGGGATTCGAGGAGTTATTGAAGTGTGCTTCTCAGTATCAGGAGACCTATACTGATTATTCCATAGGCTCCATCCCCGGGGTTAACATTGCCCGTAGAATTTTTCATCAGATTGGTATTGATCCAACCAGATACAGACCATCGTCGGAAGCATTATTGAAGAGAGCTCTCAAATCGAAGGATTTTTTTAAGATAAACACAGTAGTTGATATCTGTAACTGGTGCTCTCTTGATTTCCTTCTACCGATTTGTGCTTATAATGCAGATAGGATCACAGGGGATATTGAGCTTAGACTTGGCAGAGCGAATGAACGTTATATAGCCCACAATAATCGAGAAATAAATCAGGAAGGCAAGTTTGTATTAGCAGATAATGCAGGTCCTTTTGGAGCACCAATAACGGATTCCAGACGTACCGGAGTCGATGAAGAGACCTCCAGGATATTGCTAGCCATATTTTGCAGTTCAGCTCTAACAGATGAGGAATTACTGGCAAAAGCAGAGATATTGAATGATAGGATCATCAAAGGTTGTGGAGGTAAAAAAGGAACCATAGAGATAAGATATTGGGAAAATCAAAACAAACAGATATTAGATAAGACGTAAACCTTTAGTTGAAAATGCGTTTAGATCCAGTTCAGCGAATTCGTTACGTTTAAATTTATCAACAGCTGCAGCTCCAATCATAGCAGCATTATCCATGCAATATTGCATAGCAGGGAAATAAACAGTAATCCCTCTTTTTTTACCCATTTCATATAATTGACTTCTCAGTTTGCTATTAGCAGAAACACCTCCGGCTACAATAACCTTCTTTGCTCCAACCTTCATCATATAATTTATTGTTTTCTTTGTAAGACTATCAACAATTGCCTGTTGTACAGAAGCAGCTATATCCGATTTATGAGCCTCAATAAACTCAGGATCTTTGGATTCAACATAATTTCTTACCGCTGTTTTAAATCCGGAAAAACTAAAATCATAATTATCCTTACGATTCAAAGCTCTCGGAAAGTCAGCAAATTTAGGATTACCCTTTTTGGAAAGTCGATCAATAACAGCTCCCCCCGGGTATCCAAGGTTAAGAAGTTTGGCAACTTTATCAAAAGCTTCTCCGGCAGCATCATCCTTTGTCTTACCAATAATGGTAAAATCATCAAAGGATTTAAAGTCCACTAACTCAGTATGACCACCCGATACAACCAAAGCAATATATGGCGGTTCCAGATCGGGATATTCGATCTTGTTTCCAAAAATATGGCCAATCATATGATTAATGGCAATAAGTGGTTTGTTGATGGAATAGGCCAGGCTTTTCGCAAAAGAGACCCCCACCAGCAATGCACCGATTAACCCAGGGTTAACCGATACTGCAATTGCATCAATATCATTAAGCGTTACACCTGCTTTTTCCAAAGCAGAATCTGTTAACCACATGATATTTTTTAGATGTAATCGAGATGCCAACTCCGGTACAACTCCACCAAATTCATTATGTTTTATCTGTGATGAAATAAGATTTGAATAAACCTTATACTGTTCATCAATAACGGCTACCGATGTATCATCACAGGATGTTTCAAAAGCAAGAATTTTAGCCATTTCTTATTACCTGTATGCGGGAGGGTGTGTATTCAAGTAACTTAATCCCACTTGGCAAATTAAATTTTACACCAAGTTGCACCTCTCTGCCGGATTTAATTTTATTCAGTTCATTATCATCCAAATATGCTTCTATATCTGTTTTATCAAGTTTATCAATGATATTCTGTGGTCCTCTTACCATAATAGAAACCTTCTGTGGTATTATTGTTATATCATAATCCACAGGATAATTTATCGTGATCAGTGATAGGGTCTTGTTTACTAATCGTTCATGCAATAAATTTAACATTAACGTATTTTTGCTTAGTAACAACTGGCTATCATTGTTTGTGAGAACAAGTGACAAAGTACCATTTTCTATCATTTGTTGAGATATAGGTTCTGTTTTAATCGATTCCAGTTGATCTAACTTACTCAAAGGACCTTTTACCAAAACCGATAAATCCGATCCGATATCTTTATATTTGTAAAAATAATTCTCTTCTTCACTATTTGCATAAACGATATCAACATTGATTCGTCGCTCTACAATCCTATCTACTAACACATAATTTAAGCCATCGAAATCACGATTATCATAAATAATGTTAAGCTTTTCAAGGTTCTTGAAATTATCCTCCGATAAAGGATATTCATTACGACCATACTCAAAATCGGAAGCATCAATTTCTATATGTGCATTGCGCATTTTTATAAATAGGAAATGTACACCTCTACCTTTTAGAAGGATAGGTAAATGGGGATTTTCCGGTTCCATAATCAACATATCTGATGGAATGTTAACAAAAACTACAGGTATCTTCATAATCTCCTGCTGTTCCCTTAATAATGCCTGCTGCAACCAGAAAAAAAGTGCTATTAATAGTACCAGAAATCTGAGCAGAAGATTCTTTTTCATTCCAATCTACTATCTATTTTTTATCTATTGATAATATGAAGTAATTTCTCACCCATTTTTGCTACATATTCATTCTCATCACGAGCCCAATCATTTATAGTCTGTTGGGTAAGCATAACAAACTCGTGAGAACGTTCACGACGATTTCGCTGTACAACGATATTAGCAAGCTTCTTCATCGATACCCAAATCGTTTTAATCCGTTTATCTGTAGCTTCGGAAAGCCATTCTCGAATATAGGGAAAAACGATAATTGGATTAGCTCTAGCAACTTGAGTGAGTATGTGGGTAATTTTTTTCTGAACTTCCATAGTCTCATCATCAATGGCTTGACCAACAAAGTGCATGATAAAACCGGGATCCGAATGGGCTATGTTTTCCATACCATGGAAGGATAATGCACGTTTCTTTGAATTATCCGAAGAGACCCAAGAACTCATACGATCCTTCATTAATTCGGGATAACGCTTCCAAAGATCATTAACAATACTCTCAGATTCCCAGGGGACATCTTCAAATGAATCTTCAAGAATATCAATCAACTTATCAGGTTCTTCCTTATAATATGTGAAGAAATAGAATAATGCTGTTGCCCTAACTCCATAAATTTTGTGGGTAATCATCTTCTCTGCTATTGGATATACAACATCCTGATCAGAATAATTTACTAATTCTTTACCCATGAATTCTCTGATAAAATAGTTGGGTGTTGATGATAATCTTACCAGCTCTTTTTCTGCTTTTGTCTTCTTGTTGTTATCTAATAATTTGTAAACGGATTGGATAAGATCATATAACTCTTTCTTAGAATCATTATCCAGCCTTCCAATTTTGCTAAGCATAATTCTCCCCGTATTTAAATGATTTTTTCGTGTGGGACGTAAATAATCATAATCCTTCAAATAAATGAACAAGATTCATATCGCTTTTTTGTCGCTATATTACATTAGCATAATATGTTCATTGATTTTCTTTAGCCTCATTCAACAAACATTAAAATTATTTCTGTGCTACAAGTCAAATAATTTCTAAATGTTTTTTTATTTCTGCTTTAATTCTTTTTTTAAATCAGAAGAAATCTCAGCTTTATCATCACGTACCCAGCGATCATCTATCTTTGTTGAAACAGGAGAATTATGTCTGATATAATCTGCAATAACATCACGAAGGCTATTTTCACCTCGTGTTATATCATCTTCGGGAACATTAGTCAATAAGGCTAAACCAGCATTACCCTGCATAAGAAAATCCGTAGTAGTGATATTATAGATTTTATCTGCCTGCCAGTTTTCACCCTGAATTTTGAGATCGGTTATTCTGTCATAATTAGGACGCTTTTTGTTGTAAGTCACTTGTATACCAGCAACCCTTAAACCATGATGAGATCCCGAGATTCTCATTTCAATAATCTCTTTCAATAATTCCCCACTGGCCTTAAATGTAACAACCTGATTATCAAAAGGCATAACATCAAAAACATTCCTGTAGGTTATTGGTCCCTTAGGTATATCGGCACGAATACCACCCAGATTGAGAAAGGCGAAATCTGCATCAGTTTCATGCATCATTGCTTCACAAACAAGATTACCAGCCAGATTTTGAGCTCCTCCCCCTAATCTGTTAAGAGAGATAGCAGCTTCTCCAAGCACCTCATCCATGCCTGTTTCAGCTTCTTTCTGCATCTCTAGAATCCTATCATTGATTTCTGTATCAGGAATAAACTCTTCCTGAAATAATGTAACCAGAACAACTTCTCTAATTGCTGGCGTTTCGTAACCGGCAATGGTTTTCGTCTCTGGATCAATAG
>CAYYLA010000113.1:0-634 GCA_964441785.1 uncultured Candidatus Cloacimonadota bacterium
GATAATATCCAGTGGTTACAGAAATCACTAATGTCTAGTGGTCGAGTTCTTCGGCTACGCTCAGCTACCGGTTGAACGAAACCGATAATATCCAGTGGTTACAGAAATCACTAATGTCTAGTGGTCGAGTTCTTCGGCATGAAACTCAGGACAGATGAAATAAAAAATGCCGGTTGGCTGACCGTAGCCGAAACATCAGGTTGCTGAGTGTAGCCGAAACATCAGGTTGCTGAGTATAGCCGAAACATCAGGTTGCTGAGCGTAGCCGAAGCAAGGAGTTACCATGAAAGGATACATGTATATCTTACAGTGTTCAGATGGCTCATATTACACTGGTAGTACAAAAGATTTATTACTTCGTTTAGAACAACATCAAAATGGTGAAGGAGCAAATTATACTAAGAATAGATTACCGGTAAAATTACTCTATTTCGAAGAATATAATAGGATTGACAAAGCTTTTTATAGGGAAAAGCAAATAAAGCGCTGGTCTAGAAAGAAGAAGGAAGCTTTGATAAACAATCAAACTGAAAGGCTACATGAACTATCAGAATGCAAAAACGAGACACATTACAAAAATAAGTCTCAATAATTTACAGCTTCGGCTACGCTCAGCTACCGGTTGAACGAAACC
>CAYYLA010000113.1:734-9054 GCA_964441785.1 uncultured Candidatus Cloacimonadota bacterium
GATAATATCCAGTGGTTACAGAAATCACTAATGTCTAGTGGTCGAGTTCTTCGGCTACGCTCAGCTACCGGTTGAACGAAACCGATAATATCCAGTGGTTACAGAAATCACTAATGTCTAGTGGTCGAGTTCTTCGGCATGAAACTCAGGACAGATGAAATAAAAAATGCCGGTTGGCTGAGCGAAGTCGAAGTCCATTTCACAATTGACAAATGAATAATCATAATAATTATATGCAAAATTTATGTTTAACAGGAGCTCTTATGCTATATAAAGATAAATCCCAAGCTATTCAGGTCAGGATAGATGATCTTATCTCCAGAATGACAATTGAAGAAAAAGTAAAACAACTTGATATGTATTCCGGCAATGATTTGACATTTGATGGTAGACTATCATTGGATAAAGCTGAGGATATCTTTCAAAACATAAGCATCGGATCATTACACGATTATTATCCTGAATCAGCCGAATTTTCCAATGAAATTCAGCGTTACGTAATGGAAAAAACACGATTAGGTATACCTATCCTATTTGTAGAAGAAGCATTACATGGATATCAGGGAGTAAAGGGAACTGCTTTCCCGATTCCACTTGGATTAGCCAGTATGTGGGATATAGGTTTGATGGAGAAAATTGGAGATACCGTTGCCTCGGAAGCTCGTTCTGTTGGGGTTCACATGGTCCTGTCCCCTGTTCTTGGATTGGCTAGGGAACCGCGTTGGGGTCGTGTTCAAGAAACCTATGGTGAGGATCCATATCTTGCTGCACACAATGGCGTAGCTTTTATCAAAGGATTACAAAAAGATGATCTCACCCGTGATGATGCTGTTGTAGCAGAGCCAAAGCATTTTGGAGTTCACAGCATACCCGAAAGTGGTAAGAATACAGCACCTGTATCCATAGGAGAGCGGGAAGCCAGAACAAATTTTCTTTATGTTTTTGAGAAAGCCTTCAAAGAAGCCGGTGCCTTAGGAGCTATGGCAGCCTATCATGAGTGTGATGGTATCCCGGCAGCAAGTGATCCCTGGTTGTTAAAAGATCTTTTACGAGATGAATGGGGATTCAAAGGTATGGTTATCGCCGACCTTGGTGCGATAGCCCGATTAAAAACTGCTCATTATACTGCTTCAGACGATAAAACCGCCATATCAGATTCTATTAGAGCTGGATTAGATATGCAATTCTATGATTTTACTCATGAGATCTTTCAGCAATCCATTATTAAAGCGGTTCATGACGGCACCCTCGATATTTCTCATGTAGATCGAGCTGTTACCAGTGTTCTCTATGTAAAATTCTCGCTAGGATTGTTTGATAATCCTTACACAAATCCAACCTTAAAAGCTGAACGATACCATTGCGAGAAATTTCAGCAACTTGCTCTTGAAGCTGCTCATAAATCAATTATCCTGTTGAAGAATGACAATGATATCCTGCCACTGAACAACGAAATAAAAAAGATCGCAATTATTGGAGAATTAGCTGACAAATTGTTATTAGGTGGATATTCACCCAAAAACGTGAATGGAGTATCTTTAGTTGAAGCCTCAAATAATAGTGATTTTGAAATAGAATTTGTCAGTGCCGGATTACCGATAAGTAGTTTTGAGGATATTGATAGTCGTTTCTTGCAAACAGAAAAGGGAGAAACAGGATTAAAAATCGAGTATTTTAACAATACAAAGTTGGATGGAGAACCGGCTTTAACCGGTATAGAAAAACGATTATCTCATTATTGGCATAATCTCAGTCCAATCGCTGGAATATCCAACAATAATTATTCCATACGGTTAAGTGGATATATTATTCCCGAACTTGATGGCGATTACGAATTTGCCCTTATTGCAGACGATTATGCACGTGTTACCATAGATGGTGAAGAGATCATAAATAACTGGAATAAGGAAGCGGTTAATGAATGGTCACACTACTCATTATTTTTGCAGAAAGGTAAACATTACAATCTGAAGATTGAATTTGCGAAATTGGAAGATTTTGCCGGGTTCAAATTTTTATGGAAGATTGTCCCCAAGCTAGAAGAGAGAGATTCTATTTTTGAAAAAGCAGTTATAGCGGCAAAAGCAGCTGATGTGGTTATTTTAGTTACAGGTGAAAAAGAGGAAGAAACTGGCGAAGGCAAGGATAAGCAGAATCTTGATTTGAATGTGATAAACAAGCAATTAATCAGCAACATATCAGAAACCGGGACACCGATTATTCTTGTTTTACAAAACGGTCGTCCTCTGGTTCTAACCGAAGAAATCGATAGAGTTGATGCTATTTTGGAAACCTGGTATGCTGGTGAGTTTTCAGGACAGGCAATATTGGATATCATCACTGGTAGGATAAATCCATCGGGTAAATTGCCAATAACGTTTCCTGCCAGTAATGGACAGATACCACTCTATTATAATCAAAAGAAATCCTCTATTGGATCCTATGTAGATGGCAGCAATAAACCGTTGTTTGCATTTGGTTTCGGTTTAAGTTACAGCACGTTTGAGTATAGTGATCTGAGCATTGAAAAATCGGCAATTAAGTCTGATGAGAGTCAGAAAATATCGCTGAAAATCGAGAATACGTCTTATATCAAAGGAAGAGAGATAATCCAATTATATCTGATAGATGAAATCAGTTCTGTTGTCACAACCAAGATGCAGTTGAGAGGATTCAGATCTGTTGAATTAGAGCCTTTTGAAGAGAAGCGGATTGTGTTTTCTCTTCTACCTGAAGATCTGAGTTTATGGAATCGTGAGATGAAGCGTGTTGTAGAGCCGGGAACGTTCAAAGTGCAGGTAGGCGCGGCTTCCAATGATATCAGATTGGAAGGTAAATTTGAGGTATATTAGGAGAAGATAATATGTTAATCATAAGAAAGGAGACAGAAAAAGATCATGGAGCAATTGAATCTATTACAATAAAAGCGTTTACAGATCACCCCTTCATCAAACAAACGGAACACCTTATAATTAGAGAACTTCGGAAGCATAATGTTTTAACGTTATCTTTAGTCGCTGAGCTGGATTCTGATATTATTGGACACCTGGCCTTCTCCCCCGTTACAATTTCTGACGGCACAACTAACTGGATTGGTCTGGGACCGATTTCGGTGCATCCAAACATGCAGAAACAAGGGATAGGTAGTAAACTTATGGTAGCAGGGCTTGAAATCATTAAAGAAATGGGATATGAAGGATGTGCACTGGTTGGAGATCCACGTTATTATAAACGTTTCGGATTTGATAATAACCCACAGCTTGAACACGTTGGAATTCCACCCGAGAATTTTCTTGTTTTGCCATTCTCAGATGACATTGCTCAAGGCATAGTCACATTTCATGACAGCTTTCTTATAGGTTTGGATTGATAGATGCATCTGGTTGTTATCAAAAAAATGAAGGAATTATGTAGATTTACGCTCCTTTATTCATTTTACAAAGACCATTTTCCTCATCAGATTTTTGCCTTGTGAACTCAATCGATAAAGATAAACACCAGGTGCAACGAAAGATCCATGCGAATCAGATCCATCCCATTGTATTGAATATCTACTTTCCAATGTATTTGTTATAACAAAATCATCCTGGTCGAAAGATTTGATTTTCTGGCCTTTGATATTAAAGATAATCAATTCAGCATTTTCATAATCGGACATACTAAAACTTATTGTCATACTATTTCTTTGACCGGACGAAAGTGCAAATGGATTGGGATAGCTTATTAACTCGGATTTTGTTACAGGGATCTCCTGCTCTGCCCCATCTACATAATCCGTCACAAAATATGCACCACTTTCAGTGCAGGCAAGAATTGATGGACAATCAACAATCGGGAAATCAATCAAATTATTTATGTTTCGATTTAGTAAACCAGTATTAAGCATCTCAGGTTGATCTATTCCATCAAACCAGATCCCAACACCTTCATTCTCCCACCCGATAAAGATGTGATCATTACAATCCAAAGCTATTGAACTGATATTAGTATCCCAGAAGCACACATCCCAGTTCAAGCCGTTATCATCTGATCGATAAAGTCCTGAGGAGTATGCTTCACCCATAAAAGCGTAGATATTGCCATCAGAAGTAAACTCAAACCCGGAGAATTGGTTATAATCATTAACAAGTTCCCACGTGATCTTATCATAATAATAAAGATGTGCCGGGAAAAATGAAGTTGGCTCTTCACTTATAGTAAAATATCCGTTCCCATCCGTACTCCAGCAAATTGCTTCTCCCTGCGGTTCTACCATGTATTCAACGGTAAAATAATTATTCTGCAATGCCTCTCCAATTGATTGATTTTGCTCCCTCTTCCAATAATAAACATCACTATAGGTTTTAATCAGTATCTCATCACCTATCGGAGATATGTCGCCAGCTGTTGCACCTGCATATTCCTCAGAAAAAGGTACCTGTGATGGTTCATAATCAAGCTCACCAAGGTATTCTAAGATTATAATTTCATCGGTAGATTGCGGATAAGGAGCACGATAAAGATAATCTACTCCTCCCGGGAAATCCACCCAGCGTTTGGATACAATATAGAGATCATTAGTCAATGGATCATGCATCAATGTTTCAGCATCATGCTCACCGTCCGGGTATTGAAATGCAATGGTATCAATTCCCGTAATAGTTTCTGTTACAGGTGGCTGCGAAGGGGATACAATCGGTTCGATAACGCGATAAATATATTTTGTCTCATATTGGTTACCATTATCTCCTATATCGCCCACATAGAGATATTGCTGATAATCGGGACCACCTCCAATGGCAATATCCTCCCAGTCACGATTTGTTATCCCATCCAAACTATACACTCCAAGATGCTGTCCTTCTGCATTAAGAGCGTATAAAACCGCATCATCACCGGAATCATTCATTGTCCAAAATACGCCATCATTCATTCTACTGGCAACCAATCCGGAGGATTCGTTAATAGCATCATGTTCCAATAAACCCATATCTTCTCTACTATCAAACTCAGGTTGATCCATATATATCCAACGGTATATGCCATCACTGTTTGATGTTAAAGTAAGAGAATTTCTACTGTTTATTGATTTGACGGGAAAATTTGTAATGGATTTATCTTGAACCCAGATATTGCCGTCAAAGGAACAAAACAATCCATTATCTGTCCCGATGAAATATCGTTGAATAAGTGGATGGTAGTAAAGTACATTTGGGAATGGAAACCACTCGATTATTTCAAACTGGTATGTGTTCAAATCAAAGCTGTATAGTCCATCAGACCAGGATCCATTGCCGCATAAGACAAACAGTGTTTCTTCATCTTGTTGGATAGCATTGATGGTTGGAAGATCTGAGTTTGCGAAGAGCTCCCAGGAGAAACCACTTCTTAATAATAATCCATCACTGCACAATATATCAAGATCAGCATATTGGAAATTCCCATTATATATTGGATAATTATCAGAACAATGTGGTTGCCAGTCATAGGCAAAAGCTATTGATACAAATATCAAAAAAAATATCAGAGGAAATTGTTTCATAAACCCTCCCTGTTAAACATCGATTCATAATCGCCCAGATTAAGACTGAGCTATTATCTTCAGTTCGTCTATTTAATAATGTATAATATCTGATATAAGTGTCAAAGAAAATATTGAAAATAGATTTATTAAATTCTTATGTTTCCAAACTTCACACTTTAGATACATTCTTCATCTATTTATTCTTTAGGACATTAGCTATAAGTTAAGCTATTAATCATTCTGGTAGATTAAATTTTAAATAGTAAAAGATTGACAGATAAAATTCTGAAAGACCAATCTGTTAGATAGTCAGAATAAATGCAAATAATTTCAAAATAAATATTGAGGAGGTTTTTTTTGAAACATTGTTTTGTAATATTTATAATTCTTTTTACAGCCCTATTATCGGCAGATGGAGAGTGGCATCCAGAATATAATCACTGGCCACGAACCATATTGGAGGCTGAATCTCTAGAAATAGTTAGAACCCGGTTAGAGCAGGAACCATACAGTGCTATGTACAGCCGGATAATCTCTGAATCCGAGCTGGATTATTCCATCTACGAAAATCAGCGAGACAAAGCAGAGATCTGTCGTTCAGCAGCCTTCAGATATCTTATGGAAAGCGATACACTCTATGCTGATAAAGCAGCTTCATACCTTTTAATGGCAGTAAGAGAGCCATCCGCTGATTATCTAGAGACCTATGACAACATAATCTGGGATGCAGAGACATTAACATCTATTTGCACCGCTTATGATTTTCTTAAAGGTAACCAGTATCAATTCGAAGATGAGGCAACAATTAGAGCCAACATCAGGGATATTGCATCTGGTTTATATGATGATGTAACCGATCATTATCTGATATCTATTGTCTGGAATGCAGGTGGGAAAAAGACTAATTTTGGCGTTAAACTTGGATCAGCCTTAGGTCTTGCAGCCATTGTGTTGAATGATGAAGGATCCAACAATGAGTATGAACAACCCACAACCTGGATAAATTATGCTATGGAGCTATTGCAAACCGCTTATCATGATGAACTTGTAGATGAAGATGGTGGTTGGGCAGAAGGTCAGCATTATCAAAAATTTGTCACCTTTAACCTCATCCCCTTCGTTTTCTCACACCATAATTTTGTTGATGGTGCAACCGAGGATTACGGAGATTTAACCCTTCCCCCATGGTTGGATGATGAACAGTTTATCAAAAATCAGGAGATTGGAATTGCCTTGCGAATGCCCGATGGAACCAGACCAAATTTTGATGATAGCTTTAATAATCCCCATTACATTAATGGTATCTTTGCCGATTATTATGAAAATGATATTTTCGCATGGGATTTCATTAATGCTTCTGACCCTTACAACACCTATGTTTCCCCTGGTTATCTTGATATCGAGATGATCTGCCTTTACGATAACAGTTTTGAAGGTACAACAGAACCGGATTATCTAACAAAATTCCTACCCAATGCCGGACAGGCTGTGTTTAGAAATAGTTGGTATAACGATGCTGTTTACATGTGTTTACTGGGTGAAAATGGTATGGCCAGATCTGGTGGTAGAGGGCATGAACATCCCGATAACGGATCTTTCATAATCCAAGCCTATGGTGAATTATTGGCTATGGACAGTGGATATCTCAATTTTGATTCCCATGATTCTGTACGCTACGCCAAAAATCACAGTCTGATTCTGGTAGATGGAGAAGGCCCACCAGCCGCAAACACCGCAGCAGCTGGCGGAACTGATGCTTTTATAGAGGATTATTTTGACCTTCCAGATTTTGATTATGCTGAAGTAAGAACCAGCTACCAGGATGCTGATTTCTCTAGAAATGTTACCTATCTTTATGATAAATATTTCGTTTTTGCCGATATTATTCATGACGAAGAAGAGCACAATTATCAGTGGTTGCTTCATGGCAACGGTGGTGGTGATACAGGTAATATGTTCCAATTATTGGACAATGGTGCGCAATATTCTGTAAATAATGTCAATTTGACACTGTCTATTACTGCTAGCGAAATTGGCAATTTAAATTATTATGATGATTATCATGAAGTGGGATATAATACGGCAGGAACCCATACAGTTCTCTCCGCAGAAACCTATGGTGACACTGTTACAGCCTGTTCTTACCTAATCCCATCTCTGGGAGATATTGAACAGACATTTACCCCCCTAGAAATGGATAATTGCAGTGCAGGTTTACTTGAGTTAGATGACTTCACCTCGCTGATCCTGGCTAAATCGGATAATGAAACAGTGTCAGTAGATTTTCTTGAAACCCCTGTCATAACTGATGCCAAGATGCTCTTAATAAGCTCAGTTGGCCAAGCGCTGCCCGATGTTATTTCTTTGAAAGAGGTCTCTTCATTCAATTTTGACAATGTCGAGATGATCCAAACTGATGTACCTGTAAATGTAGCCATCAACATTAGCCCAACACAAGCTGCAGGATACGTTAATGCAGGCTGTGAACTTAATTTATTCTGCGGTAATCAACCCTCAGCTATCACAGGAGTTGACTCATATTTCTATGATTCAGGTTTGTTAACACTCACCTTTTCTGATGCTGCTTATTTTGATCTTGAGGTTGAATGGAGTTTGGTCAATACAGATGCCACTGAGGATATCCCAGAAAGCTGTTTATCCCTTAAACAGAATCTTCCCAACCCCTTTAAGCCTTATACTATCGGTGATAACAACAGATCTATTTCAGGAACAACAATAAGTTTTTATCTTCCGGACAATGATGAAGTAAGAGCCTCGAAGGCTTCGTCGCAGGCCGCGCGGTGTTGCGGCAGCCGG
>CAYYLA010000114.1:0-8993 GCA_964441785.1 uncultured Candidatus Cloacimonadota bacterium
CCATTATCAAACAATAGTACTACCAGAGAATGTGGTACCAATATCACCATGTACATCGAAGATCTTTCGAAGAGATATGTAGTAGATATCTACAATACAAAAGGGCAGTTAATTAGATCGTTAAAGGTAGATACACCTTCTCATAAGAATGTGTTCTCTGTTTACTGGGATGGGAAAGATAAAAGTAGTAGAAAAGTAGGCTCAGGTGTGTATTTCATCTCTTTATCTGACGGTAGAGATATTATTTCCAGTAAGAAATGTATGGTTTTGAAGTGAAAAATCAAGAAGAAGATAAGATAGGAGATTTCTGTGAGTAAAAAGTTTAAGAAGATCATGGGATTATTAGGTATTATCTGGTCACTCTGTCTGACATTTTTATGGTTTATTGATTATCCAAATCTCACAGGAGATAAACATCCGATGCTTGTATTTGTTGTTATCATTCCTTTGGGTTTGAATAGTTTAATATTATTATTGAGTAAAGATAAAATAGAAGATAGAGTATAGAAGACCATTCTTCGTTTCACTTCGCAGAGCACACTGAAGACAAAAGAACTACCGCTAAGCTCGCAAAGTACTCAGGGAAAAGATAGAGGCAAAGAGACAGAGAGGCATAGAGGCATAGAGACTCTGCATCAATTATTCATTATACATCCTTCATTATTCATTGTACTGAATACCTCCTATTTCCAATCATAATATTTCATTAACACTAAAAAATGTATGATGTTGAAATAAGAAATAAATAGTATGTAGTATGTAGTATGTAGTATGTAGTAGGTAGGGGGCGTTACTGAGAATTTTTAGAGGAATTAAGGGGAATACAACATAATGAAAAATTGGAAATTGAAAATGGAAAATTTGCCCTGTACTGGAAACATTGTCTTTTCGACTAAGTGAGTTTACGAACGCATGGAGAAATCTGAAATATCAGCTTTGTTGATCGGATTCCAACCAGCCCAACCCTACAGATATAAACAACTTTGAAGTATTATCCACCTTAATGTTAATGGGGAATCAAAGGGGAATTAGTTCCCAGTTAATCTACAAATTCCAATTAGTTAATCTCCCAAATTCATACCCCAACGGGGTTTATTTTAGCCTATGGTTGAACGTGTGAAACCATAGGATGTAAAAAACCGTAATATAAGCTTTCCCTGTAGGGGATGAAAAGAAAATTGAAAATTTTAAGATCTCCGTTGTTGGAAATTGTCGGATTAATTCAATGATTTTTCATTTTCGAAAAAAGAAGGTGACAATGATGTTCGTCGCTTGTACAAAAATATTTCTCACAATGTTTAAATCAAAATTTATCCAGTGGTGTTAATCTGAATAAATCACAGGCAGTGACCCAATCATACACACACTTTTTCTTAAACCGCTTTTTTTCTTTTCGCAGATCCTCCGTAGCCTTGGCGAAGGAGGATTTCTTTTGTCTTTTTTCTTTGTGTCTTTTAGTGTCTTAATGTCTTTGTGGCAATCCTTTAGTC
This sequence comes from uncultured Candidatus Cloacimonadota bacterium, assembly GCA_964441785.1. Lineage (GTDB taxonomy): Bacteria > Cloacimonadota > Cloacimonadia > Cloacimonadales > TCS61 > CAYYLA01. The sequence continues at coordinate 1,491 of CAYYLA010000114.1, forward strand.
AACCGCCTACCGTAAACCGACAACCGTCAACTGTCAACTGTCAACCGTTTAACCGTTTAACCTGCTTCTCATCAAAGCAATCCCCATCTAATACGGCAATAGAGTTCAATACAGAAGGTTAGAAGGAAGATTACCAGGATATACCATTTCCTGTATAAAGGTAGCTCGTTTTTATGTGTTCTCTTAACTGCTTTTGCATTAGGACGATCAATCTCGCTTGCATCGTCATAGATTCTACCCATTGTATTATCTGCAAAATATTGCAGTAAGGGATAATTAAAACCATTGTCTCTGGATTCGTTACTTTGGTCTATGACATCAAAATGTCCATCGGTGGATAATTGATATTCAGCTTCGGAAACATGATATGAATAGCGGCCGGCAGGAAGATAATCCAAGGTAAATGTGTAGTTGGATGTTTCCTCCAGCAGGAAATCTTCACGCACTACTTTTCCCTCTTTTTTGACGATAAGTTTATTGTTGAGATTTGCCAGTGGTTGCATCTTCTCATCAAAAGCATCCAATTTGAACTCTATGGATTCACCTTCAAAATAACCCGATTTGTTTGTGGTTACATAATATTGATCACTCTCTAACTGACTTAACCAGCGGACAAGATCTGTTATGAAATTGTAATAATTACCGGATTCTGACCATAATTGCCATTTCCAGAGATTGAGGAAACTGCAATGGAGGACTTTCCCTTTGTCAAAACGTTGAAATGTGATTGCAGCAGAGGATTCATCATTAACAAATCGAGCTAAGACCTCAGCCTGAAGTTTTGGTTCAATATAAAAATAATCAACAGGTGGAATCTCTTTGGCATCATCTGATGAGATGTTAAGGGACTCATATTTCCTGCTTTCGTTAGTAAAACGTAATGATGCGATAAAGGATTTATCAATTCCAACAGAAGTAGAAGGAGTAATTTCATCCAGAGCTTCGATATTTTCTCCCATCAGCAATAAACCACCACCCTGCTGTAGAAACTGTTTTATCAACATAGCATCCTCAGGTGAAAACTCAAGTTTAGATGTGCTGACCAGCACAAGAAGATTAGCCGTAGGAAGATAGTTTTCAAGCTTGATTTTTTGCTCTTTTATCTGCAAGGATTCCTGTTTATTGATATAGGTAGAGTTCCAACCCTCCTGGGTATTTACAGCATCCAGCAGAAATTTGACATCCCAGGTAAGAAAATCACTGATAACTAGGATGTTTTTTTCTTTTACAGTGATATTGATGGTACTGGAATACTCATTATTTGACAGGTTGTTTTCCGTTTCAAATGGGCTTGTGATCTCTACTTTCACTCGATGTAGACCCACTTCTGAGAAATGCGGTTCAAAGGCAATCTTCTGGGTAGAATTATCTGAAAAATTTATAGATTTAGTTGCATATAACCTATCATCAACGTAAAGATTTACTTGTGAACTATCGGAATAATTGGTCGCTTTCAGGGTTGCGATGGCCGGGATATTCTCATCAACAAACCCTGTTTTATTAATCTTCAGAAATTCTGCACTGACATCCTGATTCACATTTGAAAAATCCGTTACAATAGAGGAGATCGGAATATTTAAACCATCAATCACATCTAAGTCCTCATCGCTAAACCAACCATCGGATACAAGAATAATCTCATCAGTAAAAGAAAGATCCCTGGATTCGTTAAGCTCTTTAAGGGTTTTGCTAATATGCGTTACATTTGGGCTTCCATCTAGTCCATTGGCAAATCTATACGTCTCTGTTTGATATCCCAGATTTTCTAACTGAGTTGAAATATTGTCTTTTATATTGTTAAGATATTCTATTTTACTAATACCTTCACTTGTTTCATTCATGCTGTCTGATGTGTCTTCCAGGAAGATGATGGTGGGTTTCAATAGAGTGGCTTTTACAAAATAGATGATTGGATTCATAAGTAAAATCAGCACAATAGAGATGCTGACAAATCGTAGAATTAATAAAAACCAGCGTCGCCCCGGTTCTAACTGAGGAAGCGTTTTTCTATAAAAAAAATATACAACTGCTGCTGCTATAATCAAGGCCAAAAATATCATTGCTACCAAATCTCTCCATAGTCAGTATCAGAGAATTTACATTCTCCCTTTGCCATATCTGCATCAGCTTTTGCCCGGATTTTGTCAACCTTCAATAATTGCTTCATTCTTTTTATCATCTTTCGATCAAAACCCTTGAATAAGGATGTGTCTTTTTTAGAATATACTAATGTTCTTTCTCGTTGGAAATCTGCAATGATCTTCTTTAACAGAATTTTTGCTTTAACTAACTCACCCAATGTCTGGTGATAGGGTCCTGCTATCACATTTTCTTCATCGATATCGGAGTGAAGTCCGGTTTTGATGACAGTGATATCATTAGCCTCTAACATGTTGATAGCTTTGACCAGAAAGTCAATTGTCTGTTCTAATTCCAATGGTGAATAATCGCCTTTTTTGAATCGTTGCTCTAATTCAGTATTTTTCAGTACTATGGTTGGATAGAGTCTGGTGTAGGCGGGTTTGAGTTCGATTGTTTTTTTGATGGAATTGAGGTCACTTTCACGATTACTTTCCGGAAGACCAGGCATAAGTTGGATACCCAGTTTAAAACCATTTTCTTTGATCATTTCACATGATTTAACAGCGGTTTGGGATGAATAACCTCGTTTGGATGATCGTAGCACTTCGTCATCAAAACTCTGAATACCCAACTCGATAGTTTTCACATTTTTTGATTTAAGAAAAGTCAGATTATCCAAACTGATACAATCCGGTTTGGTTGAAATTCTGATACCGGTTTCAGCATCAATTAATTGATTAACCTCATCAAGCAGTTCTGCCTGTTTAGCTGAAGGCAGGTTAGTAAAGGTTCCGCCAAAGAAGGCAATTTCCTTTGATTCATGATGATGTTTTCTGCAGAAATTTTTTATACTTTGATGATCAATATCTATTTTCTCGGTTCTTGTTATCAGATTCTGATTGCAGTAAACACATTTAGTTGGGCATCCCCAAAAGGGTATGAAAATGGGATAGATGATCATTTCTTTTTGAAACTTAGTGCTCTAATTGCAACTCTGGCAGCATCCTGTTGGGCTGATTTTTTGTTCGGTCCCTTCCCTGTTCCAAAACATTTATCCTGAATATAGACCTCTGCAGTAAATTCTTTGTCATGATCTGGTCCTTCTTCCGCAATAATTTTGTATTGAGGAACAACCTGCATCTCTGCCTGAGAATATTCCTGCAGTTTACTTTTGAAATCTTTCAAGTGATCATGCAACAAAGAATCTTCGAAATTGGCAAAGATATAATTGAGGATGAATTTCCTGGCGCTGGCAATACCTCCGTCCAGATAGACAGCACAAATCAAGGATTCCATAGCATCACCGAGAATAGAGGTGGAATCACGTCCACCGGAGTTAATCGCCTCGGAGCTGAGAATAAGAGAATCACCCAGATTAAGCTCTTTAGCTTTCAGTTTAAGGAACTTCTTTGAAACAATCTTGGCTTTCAGTTTGGATAATTCACCTTCACTGAAATCGGGATATTTCATAAATAACGCTTCGGATATAATCAGTCCAAGAATCGAATCACCAAGAAATTCCATTCGTTCAAAGGCTGTGGGTTCTGTATTGGGAGTAGTAAGTGAAGTATGCGTTATAGCTGCCAGCAGCAGTTCGACATTCTTGAATCTGTAGTGGATGGTAGATTGGATAGTATCAACTTCTTTATGCTCTTTGTTTTCAGAGGTGAAGTTGTTAAGTATAGATTTTATAATGCTTTTCATGATGAAATAATGGGTGAGATTTAACTCACCCTATTTATTAAATTTTTTAAAAATAATTACGCCGTTGTGTCCACCGAATCCCAGTGAATTACTAAGCGCATAATTTACATCCATATCGATAGACCCTTGGGTAATATAATCGAGATCACATTCAGGATCAGGATTTTCCAGGTTTATGGTTGGATGAAGTTTACCATTTTCAATAGATTTACAACAAGTGATAGCTTCGATACCAGCTGCAGCACCCAATGTGTGTCCAACCATAGATTTGGTTGAATTTATTTTTAGATTGTAAGCATAATCACCAAATACGGTTTTAATAGCAGCGGTTTCATTCTTATCATTAAGTGGTGTAGATGTTCCATGGGCATTGATATAATCGATAGTTTCAGGTTCGATACCAGCATCATTCAAAGCCATAGCTATAGCTCTTGCACCACCTTCTCCCTTTTCGGCAGGAGCGGTAACATGAAATGCATCGCAGGTAGCTCCATATCCAACTATCTCAGCATAAATATGAGCTCCTCTATTAAGTGCATGTTCAAGTTCTTCAAGAACAACTACAGCAGCACCTTCTGCCATGATAAAACCATCACGTTCAGAATCAAATGGACGACAGGCTTTTTCCGGCTCGTCATTACGTGTACTCAATGCTTTCATTGAGCTGAAACCACCAACAGCCAGCGGAGTAACAGAGGCTTCTGCACCACCGGAGAACATAATATCGGCATCACCGTATTGGATCGTTCTATAGGCGGTTCCTAAAGCATGATTAGCTGATGCACAAGCTGATGTTATACAAAAATTCAATGCCTTAAGATTATGCTCTATTGCTATCTCAGCAGAGGCAATATTAGAGATCATCTTAGGAATGAAAAATGGGCTGATCCTTTTAGGCCCGGATTTTATCAATTTTTCAGTATTTAACTCAAATGTTTCCATTCCACCTATGCCTGAAGAAACTATTGCACCTGCTCTTTCAGGAGTGAAATTGGTTTTATCCAACCCCGAATCTTTCATTGCTTCTCTTGCTGCAATAAGACCAAACTGGGTATATTTGTCTAATTTCTTTATCCTCTTCTTATCAAAATAGTCCAGAGGATTGTAGTCTTTTACTTCACCTGCAATGCGGCTGGCAAAGCGTTCATCTATATCAAAATTAGAAATTGTCTTGATGCCGGATATACCTGATAACAGGTTTTGCCAAGTTTCTTCGGCATTTTTACCGATTGCATTAATAGTTCCGACACCTGTGATAACTACTCTTCTCTTCATTAGATCGTTCCTCTTAAAGTTAGGTGAAACCCGAAGGTTTCACCTTAAATATTAATCTTATCCTATTTTTGAATTAAGATATTCGATTGCTTTGCCAACTGTGGTAAGCTTTTCAGCATCTTCGTCAGCGATATCAATATCAAATTCTTCTTCAAATTTCATGATTAACTCAACAGTATCAAGAGAATCTGCACCGAGATCTTCGATGAAATTTGCTTCGATTGTAACCTGACTTTCTTCTACGCCAAGTTCTTCAACAATGATTTCTTTTACTTTTGTAGTTACGTCCATTATTTCCTCCATTTTCTTGGTTTACATCTTATATTTACATTATTAATCCACCGTCAACATGAATTGTTTGACCGGTTATATAACTGGCTTCATTGGAAGCCAGAAAGATACATAGATTTGCTACATCCTGTGGTTTTCCCATTTTACCCAACGGGATTGCTTTAGCATAATTTTCCACAACACTTTCCGGTAATTCTTTGGTCATCTCTGTCTCAATGAATCCAGGTGCAATTGCATTAACTCTGATATTTCTGGATGAAAATTCCTTAGCTGTTGATTTTGTTAAGGCAATAACTCCACCTTTTGATGCAGCATAATTTGCCTGGCCGGCATTACCCATAACACCAATTACCGAAGCGATATTCAGTATAATTCCAGCACGTTGTTTTAGCATATATCTGCTTACTTTTTGAGTACAGATGAAACTACCTTTCAGATTGACATTAATAACACTATCCCAATCTGATTCTTTCATCTTAAGGATCAAACCATCACGTGTTATGCCTGCATTGTTGATTAAAATATCAATTTTCCCAAATTTGTTATGAATCTCTTTAAAGACAGTTTCAATTTTCTCTGAATTTGTTACATCAGCAGAATAACCTGTAGCTTTATAACCCTTTGCTTCTAATTGTTTTACCGCTGATTCAACCACCTCTTCACCTAAATCGATTATTACAGATATTGCACCATGTTGGCAAAATTCCTCTGCGATTGCATATCCAATACCACGTGCAGCTCCTGTAACTAATACTATTTTATCTTCAAATCCTCTCATAATTCTACTCCAAAATTCCTAATGCTTTATCAACATCTTCCAGTTTATCGATGCTGATGACTTTAACAGTCTTATCTATCTTTCTGATCATACCAGCAAGAACCTTCTTGGGTCCAAACTCTACAAATAATTCTACACCATTGTTTATCATATTGTTGATTGAATCCACCCACAATACAGATGATGTTACTTGAGCGGCAAGATTTGCCTTTATCTGTTCTGGATCTGTTGTAAGATTAGCATCAACATTAGATATTAACGGAATATCAGTTTTGTTGAAATTGATATTGTTCATCTCATCTGTCAACCATATACCAGCTTTTTCAATTAACGGCGAATGGAAAGGGCCTCCTACAACAAGAGGAACAATGCGTTTTGCACCCTTCTCTTTTGCTAATCTGGCGGCTTCTTCTACTCCCGCTTTAGAACCGGAAATAACAGTCTGAACAGGGGTGTTAAAGTTAGCAGCAATCACTATGTCTACTTTGGATGCTTCTTCGCATATCTCTTTAACTACATCTGGGGAGAGTCCAACCAGAGCTGTCATACCAAAGGGTTTATCATCATTTGCTTTGATCATAAATTCGCCGCGCTTGTGAACAAGATACATGGCATCTTCAAAATCCAGTACACCATTGGCAACCAACGCAGTAAATTCGCCTAAAGAGTGCCCTGCTACATAATCCGGTTTAATATCTGATTTCTTCTGGAAAGCATTTAACGCAGCTATACTATGAAACAGAATAGCAGGTTGGGTGTAGCGTGTCTCTTTCAATTGCTCTTCGGGACCATTCATCATAATATCCTGAAGAGAAAGATTATATTTCTTGTCGAAATTTTCTATAGTCTCTTTCAACTCTGATGAGTTTTCGATAAAGTCAGAAGCCATACCAATATATTGAGCACCCTGACCTGGGAATATAAATGCAACTTTTTTCATAAAATTCTCTCTTTTACTAATATCTAATCAGAAGACTTCCGGAGGTCAATCCAGCGCCAAATGAAGCCATTAAAACAATGTCACCATGTCTGATTTTACCGGTTCGGATTGCTTCATCCAATGCGATAGGAATAGTAGCAGCGGAAGTGTTAGCATATTTTTCTATATTAATGATAACCTTATCAGTATCAATCTTTAATTTCTTACCCAGAGCATCAATGATACGCAGATTTGCCTGATGAGTAATTAGCCAATCAATTGATTTAACATCGAGGTTATTACGTTTTAACACAACATCACACATGTTGTACATGGATTTAACAGCGTGTTTGAAGATCTTATTTCCTTCCATGGTTATCACGTGGCGGTTATCGCGAACCGATTTTTCTGAAGCTGGCATTCTGGAACCACCGGCAGGTTGAACCAGAAGATC
>CAYYLA010000115.1:0-8988 GCA_964441785.1 uncultured Candidatus Cloacimonadota bacterium
TCACATTTCTGAAAGCTTCGGCAGATAGAATATCCGCAGTAAGGTAAGGATAAAGATGGAAATAGTAAAAGATACTGATGGCAACCAGCGTAAAAAAGACACCGGCAAAAAGCAGAAAAAGCAAACTTGTAAAATTGATTCTTAAAACACGTGTTCCATAAAATAACGAAAAAATCAGATTGGCAATAATTACACCAATGATTGTCCCGAGACAAATTATGAGAAAGTTTGCAACAATGTTAAGAATCCTTTTCTTCGCTTTGAAATTGATCATTATCATGGTAAAATAGACGGAGAACCCAATTGAAAATGAGTAAATCAAGCTGATGAATAGGGTTTCCAACAAATGATCCTGATGCTGTTGCCAGGAGATAAATGTGAGTAATATCGCTATCCCGGCACAAATCATCAAATTGAGTCTGATATTGCACCAGTCAAATGCATTATGCAGTCGTTTCTTCATTCCCATAACCATTCCTTTATCAACATGACATATCGCGTCAATGATTTTAGTGAATAACTAACGTAGCTTTGATTTCAGGCAAGAGATATTTATCCCCGCTGGATCTGATTTCCCCGGATTCTAACAGATCAACCGGCAGTTCCTGTAGCGTGTACTGCACATGTGGCCAATGGCAGATCTCTGTTTTAACGATGACTTTTTCACCCTTAAAACGGTAGTTCTTACAATCCTTCAGATCCCAATAAAATCTATGTTCACCGCAATCAATACTTGCTCCGGTAACAGAATCAATTCCCTGAAATTGTGATGATCTACCCCAGCGTGGAAGGTGCATCTGATTTTCCTTCACGAAAGCAGCAAATCCTGATATATAAAGAGTTGCCAGGTAGTTGCCATCAATATCTTCTATCCAAACTGCTGTTTGTGGTTGGATTTGATCACGATAACCCAGGGTTAAATCCACCTGCAGAAAATCACCCTCCGGTTTGTCCTGATTTATAGGTGATTTTGTTTGGATAAATTGCTGTAACAACTGCGCTTTCTCCTCATCAGACTCCGCTTCGTAACCCTGTTCTGCAAGGGAATAGACTTTCTGGGTTTCCAGCGCATGCTTCAGCAAAAAACCCGCTTCTGATCTCATCTCATCACTGTCTGCATTATCAGATAAATATTTCAGATCATTGATACCAGTATCCAGACTGTTAACAAAGAAAGGTAAATTCACTGCAACCGAACCACGCAGGAAAAGGATTTCTTCATCACCGGGAGCAAGTTCAACACATCTGCTCAACACCTCAAACACCTCATTTGCAATCTCTGCACGTAAGGTTACATCCTCTTTTATTGATTCATCATAACCCTGTTCAGCAAGAAGACCAAGGGTTCTAGCCAGAATCAAATGAAATTCAATATTCTCAGGATTCTGCGCCGTAGCTAAACGAAATTCTTTTACAGCATTGTAGAGATCGTCGTCTTCGAGATACCTGTTCCCCAACTCAAAATGCTCCACATCGGATTGACTTGCTTCTACCTTATTGATGGTGTTATATTGCTCTTTTGCATCATTATAATATTCGGATTCCTTACCATAAAGCATGATGAATTTAAAATGCTCCGAGGCTTTTTTTTCATCACCCTTTTTTTGATATCCAATCCCGAGATAATAACTGGAAACCAGATACAGTTGTTGAATTGATCCGTATTTAGCCTGGATATGTTCCAGATCCTCAATTCCCTGATTAAGTTTACCCATGAATTTTGGTACATTCACCGCCAAAATCCCACGATAGAGGATCGCGTTTCTATGTTCAGGATCAATCTCCAAAGCTTTATCCAATATTTTAAATGATTTATCCGAGAGCATTCCGGCTTTAAGAAAACTCGCATTTCCGGCCTGTTGACTGAGATATAAACCATACTGAGCATATAGATCAGCAGAATCTGTGTGCTCTTCAATCCCCGCTTTAAGAATCTCCGTAGCTGCCTCCAGATCACCACTATTGGCTGCATCATCACTCTTTTTTAGAATTGTATCAACCGATTCCGCCCACAAAATAGAACTTAGACATAATAATATAACAATTAATCTCTTCATTTAAACCTCCTGATTTATGAAGAGACCATATCATGTTTCATCAAACGTTCAACATTTTGCAGATAAACGGTTGATTTTTACCGACGAAAGGTATAAGAATGGAAGATGGAAAATTATAAAATCAGAAAGCAGAAAGCATGAAAGCTTGAATAGATTGTCATCCTGCCTGCCACGGCGTATCGGGCAGTGTTTACTCCGGCTTTCGACGGATGCCCGAGAAGACTGGAGTAAATCTCGGTCTTTTGAGATTGTATCGAATCCTGTCATTCCTGAGTAATCCCGCTTCTTGGGATTGTATCGAAGGATGAACTTTCCACCAAAAATCCTTGAGAAGACTGGTCAACCACCCGCCACAGCGTAAAGCAATGAAGCCGGGTTAACCGTATTTTGAACACAATCCAACCCCTCCAAGCTCACATACCTTAATAACCCTAAATATATATCCCCCTTGATGTTAAGGGGGAATTAAAGGGGGATTAGCTCCCAGTTAAACATAAAATTTTGAGAGTTGATATCCCAAAATTTTTAGATCTCTCCCCTTCGACAAAGCCGTTTCAACAAAACGGCAGCTCAGGGCAGGCACTAAGGTCGAGACGACACTTTTATTAAGATATCATGAGAACTAATTTTTTCTCATAATCCTTACTAAATTAGCAATTTGTCGATAAATACGATTCCCCTCTCTAGAGGAGTGGCATCCAGATACGGATGCCTTGGTGTTGCACAATACCAGTAATTCTCAAACATCTTCATCTCTCCATCTCTCAGTCTCTTCGACCTACACACCTCGCAACGCGCTCTTTGCTCCTCGCTCAATCATACACACTTTTTCTTAAACCGCATTTTTCTTTTCGAAGATCCTCTATATCCGGCAGCTGCCGGCGAAGGAGGATTCTTTATTCTTTATTCTTTATTCTTTAGTCTTTTTTCTTTTCGCAGATCCTCCGTAGCCTTGGCGAAGGAGGATTTCTTTTTTCTTAGTGCCCTAGTGACTTAGTGGCAATCTTTCCTTTTTCCTTTTTTCTTTATTCTTTATTACGCCAATTGCGTATAAATCTTTATTCTTTAGTCTTTTTTCTTTTCGCAGATCCTCCGTAGCCTTGGCGAAGGAGGATTTCTTTTTTCTTTTTTCTTTTATCTTTTTCCTTTTTTCTTTATTCTTTAGTCTTTATTCTTCAGTCTCTACTCTTTTCTTAAAATGTGGAGAATCACCCCATTCACCATAGCCGATATCCTCTCCAATAGTTCCAATACGACCTTCGAGACAGGCTCTGCACATGGTTGCATTTTCATCAGTGCATGGTTTACCATCATAGAGTTTGTAAGAATCACGATATTTTGTATGCGTAATATTTGGCATGATAATATTGGCTCCTGCCTGCAATCCAAACTCGCGCCCCTCATGATGAAGAGCTTGCAAAGCAGTTGTAGAAGCGATATTCACATCCTTCAGATATAGACGTGTAAGAGCAATCATCTTTAATCCAAGCTGCAACTGTCTCTCTTTATCAAAGTCCTTTACTCTCGCAGCAAGAGGAGTATCAGGGTGCACAATATAAGGGCCCATCCCAATCATATCGATATCATTTTCTTTGAAGAAGATAATATCATCAACCAGCTGCTCATAGCTCTGACCGGGTAATCCAATCATAACACCTGTTCCAACCTGATATCCTTCTGCACGCAGATTTTTCAGGCAGTCAAAGCGCTCATCAAAATCGTGATCCTCCGGATGTAATGTTCTATAGAGCTCTGGATCACTTGATTCAATACGAAGTAAATATCGATGAGCACCAGCTTCATACCAGCGACGATACACATCACGACTTTGTTCGCCAAGGCTTAACGTAATCCCCAATTCACCGTTGCTGTGATCCTTGATTTTCTGCAACAAGCGCACTATATATTCAACAAATGCCTCATCCCTGCGCTCACCACCCTGGATTACAAGTGACCCGTAATTCATCTTCCAGGCCAGATCAGCACATTCAATGATCTCGTCTTCTGTCATGTGAAATCGGCTTACCTTATCATTACTTTTCCGAATCCCACAATAATAACAATCCTTGCTGCAAATATTGCTGAATTCAATGATACCGCGATAATACACCTTGTTTCCAACATGCTTCATCTTCATATCGTAAGCAGCTTTATAAAGTTGGGCTAATTGCTCTTTGTCCTCAGTCTGGATGAGCTTAAGCATCATTGCCTTATCAAGATTTTCATAATCAAACTTATTCATCAGTATATCCTAATTTATACATAGAACCCGGTGTCATCATACGATCAACATCCTCTTTTGACATCAACCCCTTTGCAACAACCAGCTCTACAATTGATTTTCCTGTTTCTGTATGTTCCTTTATCAATAATTCAACCTCTTCATATCCAAGTTTGGATACAAGGACGGTTGCGATAGACTTACTATTGTGTACATGCTGTAACGCCTGTTTTTCATTTGCTTTGATACCCACAATGCAATGTTTTGTGAACAATGGTATCCCATTATTAAGCAGTTCAAGCGACTCCAGCATCGAAAATCCCAACAGTGGGATAAATTGATTTAATTCAAGATTTCCTGCTGCAGCTGTCTGCGCAATTATTGAATCATTTGCCATCACTTTTATTGCTATCTGTCCGATCATTTCAGGCATTACTGGATTGATCTTTCCGGGCATTATGGTTGAACCTTTTTGTCTTGGAGGAAGAACAATCTCTGCAAAACCACCGTTGGGTCCACTACTCATCATCCTGAGATCGTTGGATATTTTCAGAAGATTTGCTGCACAGGCTTTTAGCATACCCGAGATTTCAACAAAAGGATCTAGATTCTGGGTCGCATCAACAAGATTCTCACTGCGTGAGATATTCAATCCGGTTAAACGGCGCAACGTCTCTCCCACCTTGAAGATATACTTTCTTGGAGCATTCAAACCTGTTCCAATTGCAGTACCACCAAGATTTATAGTTTTGATTCGTTCTCTGGCTTTAAAGATACGCCATCTATCACGTGCAATAGCTTCCGACATTGCCCCGAAGGTCATCCCAAGCGTCATAGGAACTGCATCCTGCAACTGTGTTCTGCCCAATTTAAGGATATCCTTGAACTCCATCTCTTTGTGTTGTAATTCTGTCTGTAGTTCTGCCAATTTAGCTTCCAGATCCTTCAAATATAGCAAAACAGCAACCTTTAAAGCAGTTGGATACACATCATTGGTCGATTGATGTAGATTAACATGATTGAGATAATCTATTTTGACTTCATCTCCTGTTTGATCGTTAATCCTTTTTGAAGCAAGATGTGCTATCACTTCATTGAAATTCATGTTGGTTGAAGTTCCTGCGCCACCCTGCATGGGATCTACAACAATCTGATCATGCCAATCTCCCTCGATTATTTCGTTACAGACAGCAATAATCGCATCACCCATCGACCGTTCAAGATATCCAAGCTCCATATTTACATGCGCACATGCAGATTTGACATACGCAAAAGCTTTGATAAAGTTTGGATCAAGATGATAACGGGAAACAGCAAAATTCTCCATTGCTTTCTCGGTTTCATCTCCCCAACTCTGTCTATTTTTTAGATTCATTCTGAAAATTCCTCAGCTCTTTTTCAGCTTAGAAGTAAAGGTCTCTTGCACCTTCATCCATCTCTTTTAATTTCTTTTTCAACTCATCTTTCAATTCGCATTCAGGAAGTTTTGCCATCTCTTTTACCAGAAGTTTTTTACCCACCTCTCTAGTCTCTTCAGATGCATAATCCTTCAAGTACTCGGTAAATGTTAATATTGCATTGTTTTGACAGAAGGTTTTGATATAACCTGGCTTGGATAACTCCATAAAATGTTCTCCGGTTCTTCCAAGACGATAACAAGCGGTACACCAACTTGGTAGAAATCCATCCTCGGCAAGTTGTCTAACAACCTCATCTAAGGTTCTATGATCTCCAAGAATAAACTGACTTTTCTTAAAGGTCTCTTTATCTTCAGCAGAGTATTCTCCAATACCAATTGCAGAACCGCCATCGATTTGTGAACATCCCAGTGGGATCACTTCATTACGAACCTCAACCGGTTCTCTGGCTGTCAATATCATTCCAGTGTAAGGAACGGCAAGTCTAAGCACTGCAACCAATTTCTTGAACTCTTTGTTACTAATAGCATTGGGAGGATTTTCTGTAAAATCACTACCAAAAGCAGGTTCAATTCTCGGGAAAGAAATTGTGTGTGGTCCAACCCCAAAGGTTTTCTCTAAATGCTCTGCATGGGTAAGTAATCCCATCACTTCAAATTTCCAGTCGAATAAACCGATTAAAGCACCGATTCCCAAATCGTCTATGCCTGCTTTCATCGCTCTATCCAAGCCATATAAACGCCAGAGATAATTACTCTTTGGACCACTTGGATGCAACTTTTCATAGGTTTCCTGATGATAGGTTTCCTGGAAAATCTGATATGTTCCTATTCCCGCTTCCTTAACAATTTTATATCCATCAACATCCAAAGGAGCAGCATTAATGTTGACTCGACGTATCTCACCATTTCCTTTTTTGGTTGCATAAACCGTACGAACTGTTCCCGCAATATATTCCGGCGAATACATGGTATGTTCACCATAAACCATGATAAGACGTTTATGTCCCTTATCTTCTAATGCTTCTGTCTCGTGAATCAGCTCTTCTTTTGATAAAGTTTTTCTATGACAATCTTTATTGGATATTCTAAATCCACAATAGACACAATCATTTACACATTCATTTCCAACATAAAGTGGAGCAAAAAGAACAATTCTGTTACCATAAATTTCTTCCTTAATACGACGGGCAACATGATACATTTCTTCCAATAATTCAGGATCATCATTCTGCAATAAAATTGCTGCTTCTTCTCTGGATAATCCTTTTTTCAGTTTTGCCTTCTCCAGAATTTCGCTTACTCGTTCTTTTGATGCATTTTCACTTTCCTTTAAGATAGCCCAGATTCTGTCATCATCAATAAATGATTTTAACCCTTTTACATCGATTTTCATAGTACTCCCCTTTATTTTTTATTTTTGATTAATTTTGATAGAATTTGCCTTTACTTTTACGGATTCTATCTGACCAAGCCTCCCGGTGAACGCACCCAGCTCATCATTTGTCAGACGAATCACCAGGAAAATAATTGCAATATTGTGTTCATCAAGTGGATATCCTACCCGTAATTCAATTTTTTCGGCAAATTTGTGAAGAATCTCACCAACCTGTTTATAGGCCATATTTCGATCATGTACAGTAATAGTAACAGTTTGAAAATTATCCATAAAAAAACCCCCATCTTTCAAAGGATGGGGGCAATATATATGGGTTAAACCCAAATAAATCACATTTCATCTTCCCACCCCTTGACGTTAGATTTACTCCTTCATCTCAGGACTTAGAAATATATATATCTCCCAGATTACTCACAAGAGCTATCAGGCAGATTCTATTCGAGGTAAAAATATCGATTCAAATGGAAATGTGTCAAATCAAATTTCCAATAATCCGTATAAATTAACCCGACTCGGGTTTATGATAAATCATAAACCCGCTCGTATATTACCGTATATCAATTATTTATAGTATTACATACACATTTTTCACAAAATATATCCTCTGCTATTTATTTGATTTTGTTAGTGTTACAATTTCTTTTTCAAACCCGAGTCGGGTTACAGATAATTCTTCTTTACAACTTCTATAGCTATCTATGTTGTAAATAAAAAAGGATTTTTTATGCTATTTATAATAACTGGAAGTTGTGGTTCAGGTAAGAGTACACTATTACCCTTTCTTAAGAGACAATTACCAGACTTTGCTGTTTTTGATTTTGATGATGCAGATGTTCCTGAAAATCCCAGTTTAAAATGGAGACAAAACACAACCAGATATTGGTTAGAAAAAGCTGATGAATTGATAATAAAAGGTTGTTCTGTTATTCTAGTTGGCTTGATCATACCAAGAGAAATAGAAATGCTAAACAGGAAGAAAACAGAAATACGGCTATGCCTATTGGATTTAGATGAAAGAGAACGCAAGAAACGTCTATTGAAGAGACAAGCATCCACCAGCCTAATAATTGACGTTGAGGAACTGATCGGGCTTCGTCACTGGGTGAAAGAATCAAAATACCCTCATTATATTGTTGATTCCTCCAATAAAACACCTCAACAGACTTCCAAAGAGATAATTAAGTGGATCAAATCAGTTAATATCTAAGTAAACCCGACTCGGGTTACAAGGATATTAGCAGTCTTAGCATAATCCTATGTATATCAGATAATTATGAACTATGCAGGATTTATCACAAAGAAGTAAATACTGTCTAACTAACTCAATTTAATAATGTTATAGATGTAATTACTATCGCGAGTCGGGTTAATGGACATATAAAAAAAGCCCCCAGATCTTTGAGGGCTTTAATGTATCTATCCAAACAAATTTAGTGATGTTTATGTGTTACAGCTTCTTCTGCACTACCACTAAGTTTTGAACGTTTGAAATAGTAGGTATGAAGTAATTTGTGAGCTTTTTCTGAATTTGGTTCTCCAATATAATCGGCATAGCACTTCATAACTTCATCGTTATGATGTGAACAACGGATATCCATACTGGCATCTTCTTTGTAGAGGCTCTGGCCACGACGAGCTCTATCGGCAATACTGCTACCGAAAGGCTGTCCACCACCACCAACACATCCACCAGGACAAGCCATGATTTCGATAAAGTGGTAATCTTTTTCTCCAGATTCAACTTTTTCCATCAATTTACGAGCATTTCCAAGACCATGAGCCACAGCGACATTAACTGGAAGCTCTTTAATACCAATAGCACTGCTGAAATCATCACTAAGTGGCATAGTCACAGTAGCTTATTTGATACCATCCATACCAAGAACAGCATTGA
>CAYYLA010000116.1:0-8973 GCA_964441785.1 uncultured Candidatus Cloacimonadota bacterium
GGACCCTCTTCAGCATTGATCAATATTTTATGGGGATTGTTCAATTTCATATTGGGTTATATTGTTTTTGTTAAGCCAAAATCAACACTGTCGCGCCTTGTTTTCCTTCTGGGATTCATCATAAGCAGTTTCACTTTGAGTATACATTTTTCAAACAAATTGTAGTAAATCACATATTAGGAGAGATATATGATAAAAATCATTTTATTGCTTATTATTTTAGTCACCCACTTCATGTTTAGCGCTGTAGCAATGACTGTTCAAAGACATAGAAAATAGATAGGTATACTTATTTGATTGCTGGGCTAACTTTTTTACTAAGAGGATAGCATACTAAAGTTAGAACTGTAATCCTCTTAAAAAGTTCAATCCATCTAGAATTTCAATACCTGAATTTATGTGTTCATTTTTTAAGTTAAACACTATCTGAGCCGCCGGGATATTGTACTTCTTACTAAAATATCTGAGTGCTTTAGTAGGCTGATCATCTGAATTTTTAACTTCGTACAATTTTACCAGACTGTCATCTTCGGAAATGCAAAAATCTATCTCTCTCTTTTCTCTATCGCGAATATAGTTGAGGTGAATGTTTTTACCAAGTATATCATGCTTTCCATATGTATCTTTTAATAGGCTTACAGCTACCAAGTTCTCTACTCTAAGTCCGATATTGCCCTTTACCATCCCTGTATCATAAAAATAAATTTTTGGTTCTTTCTTAATTGATCGTGATATTTTTTTGGAAAATGGGTGAACCTTAAAAATGATAAAAAGTGATTCTAGAATTTCTACATATTTCATTATCGTCACTGGAGAAGTTCCGATATCCTCAGCAATGGATTTAAATGACAAGGGTGAACCTACTCTATTTCTTAACATCTCCATTAATAGATTCATCGCTTTTAAATCTCTTATATTTTCAAAATCCAGGATATCATTTCTGATTAACCCGTCAATATACTGGTTTCTCCAACGATCAATCTCCACCTTATCGTGTGATAAGAATGGCTCGGGAAAACCGCTGGAGTAAGTAAACTCCTCGAGCTCTTTATTCTCACCTACCTCCTGCATCTCTTTATATGTCACCGGCAATAATCTTAAGCTATAAAATCTACCTGAAAGAGCATCACCACTTTTCCTAAAGGTATCTAATCGGGCACTCCCAGTCACTAAAATCTTCTGGTTTAGAGGCTTTGTATCATACACACCCTTTATATAGTTTTTCCATTTCTCCATTTTATGTATTTCATCGAATATTATTAGTTCTATATTGGGGAACCAATTTTTATTCATTATTACTTCTTTATCATCTGGATTATCGTAGTTCAGATATAATGACTTCGAAAACTCTTTAGCTACTTCTTTTGATAGCCAAGTTTTACCTACCTGCCGTGGTCCAACCAGGAAAACCATTTTTTTATCTAGGTCTTTTAGAATCTGGTTTTTTAGTAATCGTTTCATACACCCTCCATAGACATGACTATTTTCCACTGTAATGGAAAATTGTCACGACTTTTTTTTATTAAGCTGAAAAATTGTCATATATCCTTATTACGCAAATAGAAATTTCAACTTAAATTTCCTGTATACCGTGAAACTTAGCCACCACGAAGGACTATTCAATCAATCCCATCCCTCGGGTTTATTCATAAACCCGAGTCGGGTTATAAAATTAGCTGCAAACCTGCATACGAAGCAGATTCAACACGACGTGGGTTTTGTAAAAAACCCGAGTCGGGTTATAAAACATCAAATCAGGTAAAACCACCAGCTCGTTGTGATTATTACTGGATTGATGTCATAATGACATCTGATAATCATACACAGGAAATATGCATTAACCTTAAGTGATTAATTATCATTGAGTTATCAATTATGATTTTATTGGTATGTAATTTGCTTTGAATATTTATATAGTTAGAAATTTATTGTTTGTTATGTATTTCAGAAAGAAAAGGATGCCAAAACGATGAAGAAGATGATATTGATTTTTCTAGTAGTTTTCTCGTTAGCTTCTAGTTTAAATAGCAAAACCACAATCTTGAAATTGCAATGGTTTCCTCAAGCCCAATTTGCCGGATATATCATGGCTTATGAAAAAGGGTATTTCAGCAATCGTAATATTGACCTGGAGTTACAATTTTCTGATGGATCAACCAGTGTTTTAGAAGAGTTGGAAGCTGAAGAAATCCAATATTGTACAGCCTGGTTAACAGAGGTTATAGCTAATAATGATAATGGCAAGTTTTTAAACATTACGCAAGTGCTGCAAAAATCATCAATTATGTTGATATCACGCAAAGAGAGCAACATTATAAATCCAGAAGATTTGAATAATAAGCGAGTAAGATTGTGGGGTGGAAATTTTTCTATACCATTCAGAACATTTTTAAACA
This sequence comes from uncultured Candidatus Cloacimonadota bacterium, assembly GCA_964441785.1. GTDB lineage: Bacteria > Cloacimonadota > Cloacimonadia > Cloacimonadales > TCS61 > CAYYLA01. The sequence goes on from CAYYLA010000116.1 coordinate 2,397, forward strand.
AATATAATCTTTCTATAAATGAGATCCCGGGATCATACAATATAGATTTTTTTCTCTCGGGCGGATGTGATGCAACATCGGCTATGTATTACAACGAATACAACAAAATATATTTATCAGGTATAGAATGGGATGAGATGAATACTATCAATTTCTCTGAGTATGAAGACCTGAATTATCCCGAAGATGGCATCTATATAAAGCGGGAATATTTTGAAGATCATTCTGACGAGATCCACCATTTCGTAGATGCTATTAAAGAAGGTTGGAATTACGCTAAAAACAATCAGGAAGAAACCATCGATGTGATTCTATCATATTGCAATAAATGGAATCTTAAAACGAACAGAGCAGAGCAGCAGTTAATGTTGAAAAAGATATTAGAAGCTGTATTTCTCGATACTGATTATGGCCTTTTAAGCCAAGAACAATATGAGAATGTGCAGAATAATCTCTACAATCAAAAAATAATAAACACAAAAATAGATTTCAACAAATTTTATCTCGGAGCACAGCAATGATAACTATTAAAAAACCACTATGGTTGAAGCTGATTACACGCATTGGATTACCCATAATTTTAATCTATATTTTAATCCTTATCTACAACTACAATGTTAACAAACAAAATGCGCTGAATTCAACAAAAGCGTATCTAATAGAATTAACAAAATATCGTGCAGAAGAGTTAAATAAAGAGTTTGTCGAAATCTCTAAATCTGCTTCAAGCTTAAAAAATCTAATCGAAAGCAGTGAAAACATCAAAGAAGAGGAGATATTCAGATTTGCTGCAAGGGAATTAGAGCAGGATCACGACAACATCGCAACCGGGGTAGCTTTTTTACCTGAACAATCGCGTTTTTATGATGGATATCTGGCAAATCTTATTCACAAAAAGAACGATACCTACGTTATTTCCGATCTGACAAAACGATATGATTACATTAATGAAGACTGGTTTGCTATAGCCCGTCATCTGGATCGGGGTTATTGGGCAGAGCCTTTTTGGGGTAAGGTAAGTAAAGATCTGTTGATGGTATATTCTATTCCGATAAAAGATAATGGAGAATTTATCGGTGTCACCTATGCAGATATTTCACTAAAAATCTTATCGACTCTTATGAAAGAGGTCAATATATTGGATGGATATCCCTTCATAATCAGTAACAATGGTACATTTATCTATCACCCTGATAAAAGTTATGTCATGACAGAATCTATCTTTAGTTTAGCTGAACAATTTAACAATCCGGAATTAAGACAATTAGGCCGCAAAATGATTAAGGGTGAAAGCGAGGTATCGTATTATAATGATGTAAATAACAATCAAAAAAGATGGATCGTCTATACCCCGATAGAATCAACCGGATGGAGTTTTGCAGCAGTCATACCGGAAGAAACCATCCTGGAACAAGTTAAAAAAACTCTTATTAAACAAGTTTGGATGTTTATTGCCGCACTGATAATTATTCTGGGGCTAATAATGATTATTGCCAGGAAAGTATCAGAACCCTTAAAAAAACTGGCAATTGCAACCAATGACATTGCAGAGGGTAAACTGGATATTAAGATAGATGATCTTTCCAGTAAAGATGAAATAGCTGTTTTAGGACACTCCTTTAATTCAATGACGGATAAATTAAAGTTGCACATCCGTAATCTTACCAATATGACTAAGGCCAAAGAGGCAGTTGACAGTGAAATGCGCATCGCCCGCTCGATACAAGAATCTCTGTTGCCAAGAATTTTCCCGGCATTTCCTGAGCGTAAAGAGTTTGATCTTTTTGCCAGAAACATTGCTGCCAAAGAGGTTGCCGGGGATTTTTATGATTTTTTCTTTATCAATGATAACATAATGGCTGTAATCATAGCAGATGTATCGGGTAAAGGAATCTCAGCCGGACTTTTTATGGCGGTTACGCGAACATTACTGAAAACTGTATGTTCTGTTGATCAAACACCGGCAGAAGCTCTTACAAAGGCAAACAAGATCCTTTCGGAGGATAATGATGCCTGCATGTTCACAACACTTTTCCTGGGATTTTACAATGTTAACACCGGGAAATTGTCTTATTCCAATGCTGGACATGACTATCCAATACTGATGGAAACGGATGGAAACTGCACAATTGTTGAAACCCAACAGGATATTGCCCTTGGTATTGATGAGGATCATATCTACAATAATGGTTCATTAGTGCTAGAAGCAAATCAAACCCTGATTCTCTACACCGATGGCGTTATAGAAGCAACCAATAAGGATGATGTGTTGTTTGGAGAATCCAGTTTTATAACATTACTCTCTAAAAATCACAGGAAATCATTACCAGAACTAATGGATTCTGTAACAACTGAGTTATCCCACTTCCAGGGAGAAAACCAGTTTGATGATATTACATTACTTTTTCTAAAACGATTCAATAGGTAATTATCATGAATGAACAATCAATCAGGATAGAAAATCACATTCAGGAAATCGGCAATGTCATCGATCTTATCGAAACAACTGGTAGGCAACATAATCTCCCGGAGAGTGACATATTTGATATTACCCTGGCTCTCGATGAATTGATTACAAACATAATATCTTATGCCTATGATGATAAACTAGTGCATTATATCGATGTAACAGTAGATATTACTCAGGAACATGTTTTGATACAAATCACCGATAATGGCAAACCATTTAATCCCATGGAGATAGAAGAACCTGATCTGGATATGGATTTGGATGAAATTGAGATTGGTGGGCTGGGCATTCATTTAGTCCAGAATAAAATTGATGAATTAATTTACAAACGTGAGGATGATAAAAATATTATCCTGTTGAAGAAGAAAATCAAGAGGTAGAAATGGAGATTATTGAAAGCAGAAACAATGGAATATTGATCATAAAAGTTAATGGAAGACTGGATTCTAATACCTATAATCATTTATCTCAGAAAATGGATAGTTTATCCCGGGAAACAAAGATAGTTTTCGATTTATCTGATCTGGACTATATTAGCAGTGCCGGTCTTAGAGTTGTTTTAATGCAAGCCAAAAAGGCAAAGAAAATGAATGGTGATTTCAGATTGTGCAATATGAAATCCTTTATAAAAGAGATCTTTGATATAACAGGTTTTTCAAAAATTTTAAATATCGATTCTACGTTGGAGATATCAATAGCCGAAATCAACAAATAAGATTGAGTTTATTGTTGGGTATCCAGAAAATAGATCTGCCATAATTCTCGTTGTGATTTTGCTAAAAATGGTTTCAGTACTGCTTTACCACTTTTCCCGATACTCTGTTCAAGGTATGCAAGTTCCTCAAAACGTTCTTTAATATCATTATCTACTTCAATATTCATCCCGGTTTCCCTGATCATCAACAATCCTTTTGCTCTTATAGATAGCTCCAGATATAATCGCAGATAACAGAGAATATCCAAAACAACCTCGCCGGTGAAAACACTACGTAAACCCGCGATATATCGTCCCTGCTTGGATCGAGCAAAATCACCACTCTTCAAAAACTCAAGTGTTTTCACATCACTATCCAAACCGGATTGCAACCATTTTGACATCGCTGATTCTCGGTAAGAAAAAACTGCCAACATAATAATGGGTAGAATAATAACCTGAGTAAGTGTATTTAATAATGGAGGAAGAATAAAATGATTGTACAGAGAATGAATTATTATAGCAACCAATAAACCTGGAAGAAAATAGCTTAATTTGACTGTATCCTTTAATCCAATAAGATAAACAGATATTATTGTAAAAATGGCGGTATTTCCACCATGCATAATTGCTGTTCCAAATCCTCTGAATATCCAGAGAAGTATCCTATTGTCAGCAATATGATAGAGATAGTAAAGATTTTCGATTAAAGCAAAACCACTACCTACGGCAAATCCGATAATTGCACCATCTACCAGAAAACCAATTCGCCTTTTTCTGATAAGAACCAATGGTATCAAGGCTTTAGCTGATTCCTCAATTATCGGCGCAATATATAATGTTGTTAATTTATTACTCATTGACATTAGTATCAATGAATTTAAACCCAGACATATCAAAGCTGCTATAGCACCGAATCCAATTACTTTGATAATAACACCAAACGTAAGTAGCTTATAATTATCCAGATAATAGAGCATTATCAAAAAAGCCAAGACCGGAACAAGACTAACAATAATCTGCATATAGCTTTATCAGAAAAGTTTTAAACTAACCATTATCTCGCTGGAATCATCAAAATCTTCATCCCATGCTGTTGCAAAGCCGAAGGACAATGTAGTTTTGAGTAAAGACAAGGAAATAAATCTCATATCACATTGGATACCAGCATTAAAAAAAGACGCCTGGTTTGAATCCCCAAGATCAGTAGTTATAATGGAAGAGAATAGAGAAGATCTTATCCAGCGAGCATAAAAAGCCGTACCACCCAATCGGCGGATTCGTAAAGGAGGGATATTGAGTTCCACCATAGACTTTGCAAAATTACTTCCACCAATCTCATTCAATTCTACTCCAGGAAACGAATAATATTCTCTATATCGTTTAATCTCTCCCTTATCAATCCAATTATTACCAAATCCACCAAAATAGAAATGTGCAAAAGAGTTATCCATATCACTCAAGTTATATCCAACACTGTTCCTTATCCAAACTGAACTATGCTTAACCGGTAAAGGTAAACCGAAATCTGCAATCAAAATACCGTTGGGATAGATATCTTCATTGATTAGCGACACACCTGCCAGGGTCGATATTTCATAACCCTTTTCGCCATCAACAGCTCCCAGTGATTTCTCTACGAAACTGTAGTCCAATCTCAATAACCCTTTATACATCTCATCATATCCAGCGGTTACATTCTGATAATCAGGTAAAACCTCCAATCCGGCATAACCATCCAGATTACAACTGAGATCCAATGTCCTGGGTTTATCATAAATCAATGATTTATTGTAACCCAACCCATAGGAATAACCTTTCCGACTGGTTTTTGTGGGTCCAAACAGATCATAAAAATCTGAATTATTGTAGCTCCCGTGAATATCAAAACTTCTATATTTATACACACCCTTCAAATGGAGCCGTTCATCCTTTGATAGATCAACATTTTCGGTATATGAAAAATCCAGAGAGAGTTTATGAAATCCAATTGCATCCTGCCAGTTAAAATGATATCCCAGGGCAATATAATCCTTATATCCCTCGATTATTGGATATGCCCCATAAAGAGAGCAGTTGCTCAATGCACTGTATCTTCCTTTATATGTTGTAAGCGAATCAAGATCTACACTAGCCGGCGAGCCGTCTGTCCATTCCTTTACATAAGGATATTTATCAATTACCCGTTGTCCCAGAAACTCAATTGATCCAACCTTATCCAAGGTTTGATTTTTTATCCAACCTGGTTGCCAACCTTTACCTCCAATATACTGGAATACAATCAGCGAATCTGCATTAACGGGAATAGGTCGGAAAAATCCGGTTTCGCAATTTGATATTATCGAAATATCATCCTTATCGAAATCATATTTGAACACATTGGATACACCAGAATAATAGGATGTCCCATAAAGAAATTTACCATCATCAGAGAAAACAAAATTAGCCGGCGAGCTATAATCAAAATCGTAAATCTGCTGATAAGTGATATCATGATTTAACAGATTCTCAATCGAAAATAAGGCAAGTTCCTGACTCCCATCAACCTGAGTTATGGCAGTTGTCAATCTACTTCCGTCAGGTGAGATATCCAAATCATAACAATCTGTACCATAAGGAAATGCATGAATAGCAGTCCAATCAGTATATGGTTCTTCTAAGCGAATCAATGTTGAGATGCCATTCTCGTGCCTTACACCCCAGAGGCTTCGATCTGCTTTATTAAGCGCTAATTCTCCCGCTCTCAAATCTGTAATTAGTCGTTTTGTTTTACCTGTTTTGATATCAACTACATTGAGGTCTCTACGATAGAAATTATCAGTAGTAAAAAACAATTTGTCATTGATTTCATCCCACACAAGAGAGGTTGTATAATAGGTTGATGCACCTTTAATATCACAAATTTTACGCTGTTTGCCATTGGTAATATCTATCTCCAGAATGTGAGGAATCTTGCCAGGGAATTTTACTGCTGTATATAAATAATTGCTGCTTTTATCAAAAAAACTTTTTGAAACAGAACCCATGGGTGTGGATAATATCGGCTTGAAATCTGTAACCGGATTCTCTTGAATTCTGGCTAAATTCTGCTTTTGAAATGCCTTTTCAAATTCTATCCATTGATTCCATTCATCATCAAGATCATTACTGAACACCTGTTTAAATTGATGTGAAAAATACCGTTTTGTCTCGTCATTCCGTTTCACCCATTGGATAAGTTTCTTTGGACCATATTTTTGCCCCAAATAACTGAAGAAACGCGTCCCATAAAGATAGGAATTTGCTCCAACCTGAAAATCTATAGCTGTACCCTCAGCTTCTAATCCAATAAGATCATAAATGCCAGTGCTATCTCTAACCATTGAGCGGAAAACCATCTCATCATAGGCACCCATCGATCGTCCCACACCGCC
>CAYYLA010000117.1:0-8947 GCA_964441785.1 uncultured Candidatus Cloacimonadota bacterium
CTGTAACATTATCAGTAATTGTTCCATCACCATTATCTGTATAACTTGGTTGATTCCCATCGTTATTAGCATCCTGTCCATAGAAATCATCTCCGTGAACCGGTTCTGCAATATCGGTTAGATTATTGAAGTATGTTGTCTGGCCTGTATCAACAACATTATAATCCAAAGCCATTATTGTTGAAAATACTGATAACAAAATGATAAACGTTACATTTCTTAATTGTGATATCGTTGAAATCTTTAATATCTTTAATATCTTTGATATCTTTGCTATTTTTAATATATTCATCGTGCTTCCTCCTCACTTTTCAATTATGAAGACACAGAAAATCGACAAACCTTCAGAAAAATTTGATAAAAATTTCTAACATCTCCAACCTGAGTTGACAGATAATAAGCTGAATCATTTGCTAAAATATTATGGGATTTATAATTAGATAAAGAAGCTGTTTAGAATAATTTGAAGTAAATTAATTTCCAAAAACATCAAACCCGACTCAGGTCATCAAATAATAACCCGAGTCGGGTTTGAACATGAATCAATTTTCACATTTTACGAACTAAAAATATTATTTTTGAACAGTAATTGTGGAAAATCCTGCATCGCTGTGATAGCTATTATAGTCGTCGCTATTCCCTTTTGCCAACAAAATTGGATAACTCTCCCCCACTTGTAAAACCTGATCATATTGATCACCAGAATCCAGTGGCATTTTAAACTCTATCTCAGTAACTCCTGCCATCTGCAATCCACTTACAATTTCGACATTGTTTGCACCACCAAGACTTTCATCTGAGACATGTGCTGCAGGCGAAATGCCCCAATCATCTCTAACCTCTGTATTGATACCATTAACATACCCAATAATAAAATTAGCATCCTGCATTACATTAGTTGGATTAAAGCCAACAGCAACCCATCCGGATGTTTCTGCGCGTATAATACAATGAAGCATATCATTATCAACTCGATATTCAAGTGTCACACCAGCTGCTGTTGTAGAGTAAAATCCTGTGCTATCTGGAGGATCTGTTGATCCAAGACCGATAACTTCATCAGAAACGGTATTACATCCTGTAAGAATCATTAGAAAGGAGATACATATCAAGATCAAAATTTTCATCGTATCCTCCTACCAATCAAATCGTCGCTGGATATTGAATCCAAAACGCCAAAAAGTATCTTTCTGTACTCCTAGGCTAGTTCTCCTAATTCCGATATCATCACTATTGCTCAACAGAAACAGAAATTTATGGCCGTAAGTATCAATTCGTAATCCTAATGAAATTGCATCTTCTTCACCAATATACTTTTCCAGTTTTCCGTCAGCACTATCACGATCCAGTACAGGGATATATTCTGCCAGAAAGTATAGATCATCAACTAACTCAACTTGTGTTCCTATCCCAAATATGATACGTTCATAATAACCATCAAACGCTATGTTTAATGTATTAACTAACCGATTGAATAATTCATCATGTTGTAATGAAAAAAGATACAGAAAATTACTCCTTGTCTCTTCTTTCAACGCAGGCTCATTATAGGAAAAATATTGAAGATTGAACTGCCCGTATAGAGGAAAATCATCAAGTTCCACACGATATGATAATCCTATCTCTTTTTCGCTCTTTCGACGAGATAAAGCAAAATGCAGCTCTGCGTTTTCAACGAATTGATATCGACCACTTAGGCTGACATTGGCACCAGCATTCATACCGCCAAAAGTATCCCAAGGCTCTTCTGTGATATCACCATAAAAGCGGTGACGAATCATCAGCTCAGCCTGACCATTTTTCAAGCCACTTGGTGAAACAAGATTTATCATGCTAGCTTCATTTCCAACCAGAAAATTTGTTGATACAATTAGAATCACAAAGATGATCGTTTTCATATCACCTCCGATTTATTCTATCACTAATTCCCCTGATTTCTTACCTGATTTATTGCAATTTGTTTTAACAGTTATTTTATCACCAATCTTGGCATCGATTATTTTGTAAACCAGCCGACCACCCATGTTTGTATCCTGTTTACTGATCTTTTGAGAAATGACCTCTTCTTTATTTAGATATACTGTAATTTCGTAGATGAAATGATTATCTGCGTCACTTACTTTATGAGTGAAATCTACCGATAATTGATGCGTCTCCATATCAAAATCCAGCTTAACATTTGAAGCAGGATGAGCATCCAGGACAAACACTGACAGGATAAAAATCAATATAAAAAACCCCTTCTTCATTATTCCTCCTTTTTTTTTATGCGTTTCTTGAAATACGCATTCTTAACCCAGTTAAAGTTCAATAGAAAATGCATTATAACCAGCAAAATAAAGATATATCCACCAGAGGTATGATATTTGAGAACAAATTCCTCCCCATTCATTTCTGGGTGAAACTGATAGATTAATTGCGATATCACTATTAACAAAAAATCCAGTATCAGAAATAGATTTAAAACTCTTAGAATTTTCTGCTTAATCATTCCTACCCCCTGTGTAAGACCTGCAATTGCTTAGTTTATCAAGAGGTTAGATATAGTCAATGTATTTAATTTTTCAATATGCAATTGCAATCAATATATCCATCACTCAACCCGACTCGGGTTTTAAATAAAAATTTTGAGCAATTTAGGAAAATAACCCGAGTCGGGTTACAAATAATCACATGTTTAACTGAATAGTATTCAGCAAATTTCGCTCAATTATTATTTGACATTTATCCCTCTTGTATCCATTTGCAACCTATTGATATTTGCTACAATGTAAAATTAATATAAAAGAATATCATGAAACGGAGATTTTGTATGAAGAGTACTCTGAGTTTTACGAAAAAAATTATTTTTAGTTTTAGAAGAAAAATCGATCAAATTTTTTTTACAAGCACATGGAAACAGATTGTTACGCTTACTTTATTATTTATGATACTGGTTTTAGCTTGCAGTCATTTTTACAATTCATTTAACACAGACATTCAAAGCAATTCTCCAACTAATGGCTATTTTGATCATGGATTCTTATGGTCGTTATTACATGCTACAGATCCGGGATATGTAGGTGCTGATGTCGAAATCCTTAATATCAAAGGATTTTGGCTAGGAATGATTGTTACTATTCTAGGATGGTTTATTTTAAGCGGATTTATAATGACAATCTTTGTTAACAGTTATCAACGCCATCTGGATAAACTGGAGTCGGGTTTAATCAGATATTATCTCTGGGGACAACATTTCTTGATATTTGGGTGGAATCAGATGGGAGCTTCTATTGTATCCCAGCTAAAAGAAGAGAAGAATAAACCTGTTGTAATTATATCATTAACTTCAGCAGATACTATCAGAAATCAAATACGGACAATGATAGCAGAGACACCCGAACAAAAAATCAGCCAAAATAACATCTATGTATATAATGGATTATTTACCACAGCAAGGGAACTCCAATACTGCAATTTCAAAAAAACAGACAGAGTTATCATACTTGGTGAGGACAACCAGTTGGGTTTAGACAGTCAATCTTCTCAGATTATTGCCAGAATTAATGATCTATCCAACAAACGAAAAAAGCAGAATCCTCTTCCCTGCTATGTTCACATCGCTAACCTTAGAACCTACGATTTATTACAGGATATTGAGATGAAAAAAATTGATAAGATTGATTTCAAACCCTTCAATTTTTACGAAGATTGGGCCCGGCGCTTATGGAGCACTTTTCCTGAAGCTGAAGATACACTTAATCGATCTTATCCCCCTTTAGCTTATAGAGATATTTATCCCAATAAGCAAGTTCATTTGATCATTATTGGATTTGGCCAGATGGGTCAAGCTCTGGCTGCACAGGCAGCAAGAATTTGTCACTATTCTAACAACGCCAAAACAAGATTAACCATAATTGATCCACTTGCAGAAACACTAAGCGAGGAATTTTTGAGTCATAGCTTTATCAATCGAATCCCTGATATTGAGTTAGAATTCCTTCCCCATAGTGTTGAAAATCAAAGCAGCAGAAAATTTTTGGAGAAGACCATTTTTAATGACAACCAGATCCCAACAATCGCTGTCTGCATTTCGGATCCTGACAAAGCATTATCAACAACTCTGGCTTTACCACAGAAGGTTTTATTGTCAGATACGCCAATACTTGTTCGCCAGGAGACACGATATGGGATATCCAACCTTGTGGAAAAGCTTAGAGATAATGAGCGATGGAGTGATATTTATTGTTTCGGAATGATGCATCAATGTTATGGATTGGACGTAAAACAGGATAAGTTGGCAAAGGAATTACATAAACAATATTATGTTGCCCATCCGGAATATGATGAGGTTCTCTGGGAAGATTTATCGGAAAATCTGCGTTGGGCTAACAGGTATTTTGTGGATTCAATTCCGGAACTTATAGCTGCATCAAATTATGTTTTAAAAAATATTGAAAACATTACCTCCCCTGATTTCTCCCCTGAGAATAATCAACAATTATTGGAGATCCTGTCAGAAAGAGAACATGATCGCTGGATGGCAGAAAAAATTATCTCCGGTTGGACACAGGCGGATCTGGAGGGTTTAGCCACAATTGATGAGATCAAAAGCAAACGAGATAACCTTAAGCGAAAACACATTTTTCTCGTGCCATATAAAAATTTAGATGAGATAGAACCAGGAACTAAGCAAAAAGACAGAGACATTATCCTTAATCTGAACTCGCTTCTGAGGTCTATCAATGTGGTAATCAAAAAAAAGGGAGAATAAAATGTTTAGAAATGCCTATAGAGACTTTATTCATCCGGAAGATGAATTTGCAAGAAGGCAATTGGAATCCATCCCTGGATTCCCTGCTCTTGTAAAAGCCTTTTTAAATCTTGGACCAGAACGCATGCTTCACGGTGTTAATATTGTATCCAAGTTGAAATTATCTAAGACACAATTGCCAAAAATCTATGCAATATTGGAAAATGTCTGTAAGGTTTTAAAGATTGAAATACCGGAATTATATCTGGAGATGAACCCCCTACCAAATGCTTATACAATGGGTGATACTCGTGTTTTTATAACAATCACTTCTGGCTTAGTGGAGGCTTTGGATGACGACGAACTAACAGCAGTTATAGCACATGAATGCGGTCACATTGTCTGTAGACATGTTCTCTATAATACTGTCGCCCATTTCCTTACATTGCCCGTAAGCGATATTGGATTAAATCTTGGAGGGATCCTGATATCCCCGATCAAACTGGCATTGCGATACTGGAACCGAAGAGCAGAACTGAGTGCAGACAGATGTGCTGCTATCGCCTGTAAATCAACAGATCCTGTTGTAGAAACAATGGTTCGTTTTGCTGCAGGTCCAAAATCATTAACTGATTCAATTAATCTGGAGGAATTTGTAAATCAAAGCCAGCAATATGACCAGCTTATTGAATCTAAATGGGATAAATTTCTGCAATACAGCCAGGTTATGCACCGCGATCATCCTTTTCCAGCCATTCGGGTAAAGGAGATTTTGAATTGGGGTAAAACAGAGACATTTCATCGTTTGATAAATCATATAGTGAATAATGGTAGCAATAGTTGTCCAAACTGTTACAATGAAATATCTGACGATTGGAGATTTTGTAAAAATTGTGGTTACAAATTGGATGAATAAAGATTATTGGAGGTGTTATAAATGTTTTTTGATAATGAGCAAGAATTGCTTAATCTTGATGAATTAGTATTAAAAAATGAATCATTCAAGAGGATAATGGCTGATGAGAAGGTCACAGACAAAGAGCTTTATGAACAAGCTCGCAAAACTTTGAACCTGTTAAGAGAAGTTGATACTGCATTAAATAGCAATCAAAAACAATTGGTGAAGGAATTACTTTCAGAATTATCAGTTCTTTTCACAATTCATAACCTCAAACAAATCGATAAACTAAATGAAGGATTATAGATGAGTGTATTCAATCAAAGCAAAACTTTTTCCTACTACCCGGACTCATTAGATAAAGTAACTGAATATTTCTGTAACTACTTTGATGATCTTGGATATCAAACCACCTGGACGCAGATGCTTTCTGGTGGATATGATATATCCATTAAAAACTCCAATACGTTCAAAGCTGTTCTGGGTATGCAAACAGCTCTGAAGATAAAAATCCAACCTCAACAAACTGACATTCTGGTAGAAGCAAGTGTCGGAATTTGGGGGCAACAGTTAATCCCTTCAATTATCAGCATGTTTTTTTTCTGGCCAGTAATTATTACCCAGATATGGGGCCTTATAAAATCATCCAAACTTGATGATGAGACAATGCTGGTTATGGAAAAAGCTTTAAAGCAATTTTGCAGACCTGTGGAGGAGAAAACCGATAAGATGATTTTTTGTACGACCTGTGGTTCAGCATTTCCAGAGGGCACAAAATACTGCAGTAATGATGGAACAAAATTAACATAGTTAGGGAGAATAAGGGATAATGGAACGATATGATTACTACGCATTTATTAGTTATAGCCACAAAGATGAAGTATGGGCAAAATGGCTGCAGACAAGTCTTGAAAGTTATAAATTACCCAGTATTATACGTAAAGAAAGTAATGGACTTCCCAAGAAAATTCGTCCTATTTTTCGAGATAAAACAGATATTACACCAGGTAATAAAATCCGGGAAAATTTACGGAGAGAATTAGAAAGTTCCAGATATTTAATTGTAATATGTTCTACAAATTCCGCCCAATCACAGTATGTGAATCATGAGGTAGAGACCTTTGAAAAAATGGGCAGAAGTGACCGAATAATACCGGTTATTGTGGAAGGCCATCCCAATGCATCCAACCCGGAAGAAGAGTGTTATTGCCCTGCCTTGCGTGATGAGGACAATGATTATCTTGGTGTTTCTGTTAATGAGATGATTGAGGAAACCGGTTCTGTTAGAAAAGGTAAAAATAAAGCACTTCTAAAAACCGTTGCTACAATTCTTAACCTGAAATTTGATCGACTTGAAAACCGACATTTAAAACAGCAGAGAAAGAGAAGAAATATAGGTATTTCAATAGGAATTGTTGTCATTGCTTTGTTATCAATATTGACTATTGGCTACCGACATAAACAGAAAACTGATAGCTACAAGGTATTTAAATTAGCACTCAACAGCTCTGATAAAATGCTCTATTTTCTTTATAGTTCCCAGAATTATAATTCTATTGGTCAATCTGATAAAACAGCGTTGTTGAACACAATATCAGAAATGGAATCTTTACTTAACAATCAATTTTTATCAGATCCTCAGAAGGATTCATTGAAGGTATTCTTATCCACAATCTACTATCGGAAAGGTTATCTGCATTCGCTTTCTCATGATGTCGAGGCACAAATCAAATGTTATGAGAGAGAGATAGAACTTATTGAAGAGATGTACATCCCAGACACTGAATACTGGGATCTTAGTCCTTATTATGATCTCAGTTTAATCTACAGTGAAAATGATGAAGACTCTCTACAATTTAGAAAATACCTTGAGAAAACCCTGGAATTGTTTGAACGCAAATTCCCCTATATCCCATTGAATAGTAATCAGCATGACATCTGTATAAATTCCCTTGCTAATTTGTACTCGATCAGTTATAATCAATCCGCCTTAGCGTTATTGAAAAAGATTGTAGGCACAGATAATAATTTTTTACCTCCTATTGATAATAATCTCTCTGAAGATCAAATTGTTGACCTCATTGGCTTAATAAGGTTTATTTATATGATCAGAACAAATCAATCTCCACCTCACCAGTATAGTAGTGATCTATTTATCGATGAAAATAAGAATAATTTCCTGAACGCTATTGAAAATAAAACTATCCGTAGGGAATGGTATCTTTTTATCACCTGTGCTGAACTTGCTATTTACGACAGAGTTAAATCCTTTGATGAATATCGGGATAAAACCGAAGGGGTTATAAATGTTCTTTTTGAACACGAACTCTTTACACCTCGAGATGCTTCCAGACTTTTGGATATTTGTAACATTGTAAACTCCATTGCCAATAATTATAGTCAAAAACATACAGCTTTGGATTTCTGCGTTTCGTTGCGGGAGAAAAATTATGAACAAATGTTTGAAGACAGCAGTGATGAATCTCGGTTGCAGATGCTTCTAATTAATAATGAGCTAAATCTACGTACCGATATTTATCCCTATAGAATTGATGAGTCAAAAGAATTTACTGATGAAATCATAGAAATCTGGAATAATTGCAACTATGAAGAGATTAACATATTTGAACAAACAGGCTTTATTGTAAATCTATTGAATAGTCATAATATTTTATTCTGGAATTTGATTGTAAATGCAGAATATGAAAAAGCAGCGGGATATATTTCAGAATATTCCAGGTTTATAAATGGTTCAAATCTTCCGAACGATATTATAACAATAGAGACAGAGAGATTAAAGCTTAAGCAAAAATTCCTTGCTGCATTAACAAGTGAAAGTCCAGAAGATGCAGAAACTGAAATTAGAGATATTTTTGATAATATGCAAATCATAAAAACCCAGCTTGATACGGAAACGTTTACTCGAATAAATGAGATGAAATCGTACACATATTTTAAACATTTTTTAGAGAGTTCTGTGTCAGAAGGAATCTTCATGACAACAATTCTAACCGGTAACTACAAACTTGCCAAGGACTTGTCTGCAAACATTTCTGATTTAAATCCAAACCTAAAACAGCTAATTTATCTATTGAATACAGAAGGAATTAATAGAAGTGAACTTGAGAATTTCATAACCAGAAACATGGTAGAATATTGTAGAATGTGGGATTATTTTTTAGAGAAACGCGGTATGGAAGCTGAGATTATAAATGAGGTATTGGCACTATAAGACTGATCCCTCTCATTAACCCGACTCGGGTTTTAAATAAAAAGACACTCAACACCGTTCCCTTTATTTCCTGTAATTGCGTTTG
>CAYYLA010000118.1:0-8915 GCA_964441785.1 uncultured Candidatus Cloacimonadota bacterium
AAAACTGCGCCATAGCGGCTAAGGCCGCTACCGGCCACTAATCATACCGCTGACCATTAGGCGAAAGTTAATTTAGACTTATGAAATTTGAAGATGAATTTTCTGATAGGTTTACCGATGAAGTAAATGTAAATTTGCATAAAGTGATTTCGGAATTGAACGAAAAAACTTCGGCACTTGTTCGAAATGAAAAACGTGACTATACACTATTTGCCTTACGTGCCTTAGCAAGTTACACCGGAACACTTTTCGAACGTTTGATTTCACATCAAGATTTTCCAATAGAATATAGTGCAATTTCAGCTAGAAATCTTTTTGAAAGCTATTTACTAGTAGCTTATATAACTAGTGATCCTTCTAAAGGCAAAGAGTTTCTTAGCCAAAAAGCCTTTGATGAGTTAGAAATTAATGAAGGTTTCTTAGGTCTTGGAACTGCCGCATCCGAAGAAAGTATAAAAGCTATTCAAGAGAGGATGAACTATATTAAAGAACTCATGAAGAAAAATGATCTTAGTCCTTCAAAATATTGGACTGTTAGTTACCTAGCTCAAAAAACAAATAATAAAGTCGAGTATGATGCTTTTTTTAAACTATATTCAAAGTATATACACCCATCTTCTTGGATTGTGAATAGTGTTAATAATGAATACGACGATCCGGTTTTTAGAAACATTTTCTTTTCGCAAGGACATATTTTCGCAAATCGTATAATAGAAATCATATCAAAATACCAAAACCAGTAAAACATCACCTAACATGCTATCATGTGGCTATTGCCTGTATCACAGTTTTTGAACAGTTCCAAATCAATGGAAATCACTCAAATATTTAATACCTTAGTCCATATATATACCTATCAGGATATAAATCACTTCTTTAATGACAGCTAAAAACATAACAGCTCTTATCGGGCAGGCCATTCGCCAAGGAAAGTACCTCAATATAAATTATAAAAATAAAAACGGAGATATTAGCCCATTTTGGATATCAATCCTGGATATTAATGCAAAAGGCGAACTACGCGTTAACATGTTTAATGTCACCAAGGATGGGCCACTTCTAAATAAAAAAATATTTATATCAGGTATTCTGCAAGCTGAGATCCTAAAATTCTCACATTATGATGTTAAAGATGAACTAATAAGAAAAATTGATGAGGACAAGAGCCTGCAAAAATACGATTTCGACAGATTCAGTAATAAGCTGTTAAACTACTATCTAGAGTGTTACAAAGCGAATAATGATCCCTTCCTGCACAAACAGCATTTAATTCAAGGCCTGACTTTAGATGCCTTAACTAAACAAAATCCATATCAATTATCAGATAGTCAGCTGGCCCAAATAATAAAAGAAATTTATAATACTGATTACAATAGATATTTTGACTACGAATTGGCCGTCTGTAAGTTTTCTATAGATCTGGATTCAAAAGGGAAGTTTGTTGTTGCTTATAAAAAACTCACTTTCGATCCTGTTGAAAAGAAACTTCATCTTGGTAGCAAGACACTCTTTAATCCTAATTTTTATATTAAAAACATTAAATATTCACTGTCCTATTATACGGATTTTAGTCCTGCTGAATTCGAAAACTTATACCTGAAAGATGAAAATAAAACAATAGAACTTTTAAATGATAATTTCAAAGCAGGAGAGTTTCCTAACACAAGATCGGAGATTGTTGTTCTTGGATATAACCAGATAGATATATCCGATATCTACGATGAGATAAATACAGATCACGAAAAGAAAGAAATGGCAACTCCTTTAAAGGCCTTCTTTCAGAACACTTCCCTGCTCGACAGAAAAAACAGAAAAGAACCACATATCGTTCTATATGACAATAATATCAATATCGATCAGCTCCGGACAATCTATAATGCAGTAAAATATCCTATTACTTACGTACAGGGGCCTCCGGGCACAGGGAAAACACAAACAATCCTTAATATTGTCGTTAATTGCCTTACCAATAACCTAACCCTTCTGATATCTTCAAATAATAATATTCCGATTGATGGCATAAAAGGCAAGTTGTATCTGGGGAAATATAATAATAAGGAGATTCTATTCCCTATTATCAGACTGGGTAACAATAAGTGCGTAGCCGAAGCATTAATAAAGATAAAAGAGCTATATGAATTTGAAACAAAAGATGTACCCAGGGAGAAACTCCTGTTCAATCTAAAAGAAAAATCTAAGGCAAACAACAGAATACTTCTGGGAAGATTAAAGAACTATGAGGATAGAATTGATCTGGAACAAAACCTGGACTTTGTAAACGGGTTATTGTCAAAAGGAAGCTACTACCTGCTTGATCAGGAAAAAAACAAACTTAAAAAACGATTAAATGAAATTCCTGAAACAACCGACGATAATGTTAAAGGAATATTTGAGGTAATTAAGGATAATCACCACTTGTTGCAATTTTTTTATTTTGAATCATTAAGATATATCAAACGCCTAAGAACGAAGAAATATAGTGATCTGGTTGAAATACTGCATATCAAGGATGAAGATGAGAAGGTAAAAGAATTTAATAAATGGATTGCAATAGACGAGAACCTGGAGAGATTTACCAAAGTATTCCCCATAATTCTTACAACCAATATCTCAAGCCGCAAACTGGGTAAGAAGTTCAAGTTTGATCTACTCACAATGGATGAAGCAGGTCAGAGCGACATAGCTACAGGACTAATTCCTATTTCTAAATGTACAAATATGGTTTTGATTGGTGACACAAATCAACTGAAGCCAATTGTGATTTTTGAAGAATCAAAGAGTCTGCAATTAATGAGCCAGTTTGATGTTGATGAAAACTACGACTATTACAATAATTCAATACTATCCACCTATAAAAGAATTGATAACATTTCAGGAAATATACTACTGAGATATCATTACAGATGTGGAAAAAAGATTATCAACTATTCCAATATGAGGTTCTATAAAAATAAACTAAACCTCAAAGAGATTCAAAATTACGGGGAAGTAAAACTATTGGCCGTTAATAACGTAAATCAAAAAAACAGGAACTCTCAAATAGAAGAAGCAAAAGAAATCGTAAAATACATTAAAGAGAATAAGCTGTCAGATGTTTTTATAATTACTCCATTCAGAAACCAGGAAGATGTATTAAATCACTATCTGGATGAAGCAAAAGAAAAGAAAGAGATATATCAATCTGTAAGCTGCGGTACGATTCATAAAGTCCAGGGACAGGAAAACAAAACCATTATAATCTCTACTGCGATTTCAAGAAAAACACATTCCAGGACTTATGACTGGATTAAAAATAACAGCCAATTGATAAATGTTGGTGTTACAAGGGCAAAGGAGAATCTGATTGTTGTAACCGACAGAAAGGCAATAGATATTTTATCCAGAAAAGATGATGATTTATATGCCTTGATTGATTATGTAGAGAAGAATGGAACGATACAGGTTTCCAGGAGTGTCGTAAATAAGTTCACCATTGGTTTCTCAAATGATTCGAAATTTGAAGATGAGTTCTACAAAACAATGCGACATTATTGTTCGGCAGGAAGCGTTAAGTTTAGAAGAAACATAAAAACTATTGATCTGTTCCCGGAAGAGAAGAATAATGACCATGTAAATAAAAAAGAATTCGACGGAGTACTTTACCAGGCAGGTGTACCCAGGATTGTATTTGAATTAAACGGAAGTGAACATTACACAAGCAAGAATCGCATTAAGTCTGATGCAATCAAAATGAAGCTTCTAAAAGCAAAAGGACTTAAACTGATATTTATACCAAATCAATATGTTAAGCACTACGAGTATATCCGGGAATTAATAAAAAAGTTTAACGGGGATATTTTTCAAAAGACTTTGTTTGACTAATACCTTCACAAATATATAAATGGCATAGTATGCAGGACCTGAAATTAGGAAATAATAGCATTACATCTTTCTACGAGCTACTAGGTAACAAGGAGAATGATATGACCTATGGACTTGGCTATGTGTTATCAAAAAGTCCTGCTCTGGTGGTTCTTATACTTGAACAATTTGGACACCGGTACATTGACCCCGAACTTTGCAAAATTCAACTCCAACGTCATGAAAGTAAGGACAAAGGATACTCTGATATTGAATTCTGGTACCGGGGGAAAAGACTACTTATAGTTGAAGCAAAGAAAGGCTGGGTTTTGCCTGAATCCGCTCAATTAGAAAAATATAAAAGACGATTTGCGAAAAATGATTACGACATCTCTATTGGAGTTCTTAGTGAGTGTACAAAAGAATATGCTAAAAGAAATCTTGACAAACAATATTCCTATACCTCATGGAAAACAATCCATAAACTACTGGACAAAGCACACAACGAAACGAAATCAGTAATTGAAAAGAGTCACATTCACGAATACTCAATATATTTATCAAAACTCATCACCATGGATAGAGAACAATCTAATTGGGTCTATTGCGTATCTTTAAGCAGAACTATTGTTCAAGGGTCAGAGGTTACATACATAGATATCGTAAATAAATATAATCGCTACTTCTTCCCCTACAACAGAGGAGGAGGATGGCCAACTGAAGTGCCTAATTACATGGCCTTTCGTTATGATGGAAAATTACAATCTATCCACAAAGTTGAGAATTTTGAGGTAGTCGAAAATCTGAATCAAAGCATGCCTGATGTTATTAGCGATAAAACTCCCGACTTACACTTCTTTTTACATCTGGGGCCGGCTATCAGACCTGTAAAAGAGGTTAAGAACGGAAAAATATGGCCAAACGGAAGAGTATGGTGCATGATAGACACTCTTCTGACCTGCGATACTGTCGAGGAAGCAAGGAATATTAGCCAGGCAAGAATAAATAAATAATGATTGTAATACTGCTTCTTTCTGAATAAATTAGTGGATTATTCGATTCGACAGATAGTCTGTAAAATAATTGTCTGACATAAAATAATAGCAATCCAGACTAATGGGTTGACATAAAGATATATACAAAATAAGATGAGTGAAGATCATAAACGACAGCTGGAGCAGCAGCTCTGGTTTTGTATGTATGAATACTCCGAATGGGAAGTGCAAATAGAGATTATTCATCATATACTGAGCCATGAAATTGGCCCTGATTTTCCATATCCGGGATTCTATACGAATTTAGTAGAAACAATTGAAATCGAATAGATATCCTTATCATATTATAAAATATGATATGTTGTAGTAATTACTTATTCTCATTAATTGTTTCTTTCAGTGAGGCCGGTTTAATATTTAGAACGGCTTTCCCCAGGGACAATATCTTTTGTTGGAGCTCAAAGTTCGGAACAACAAACAGACTGAAAATTACGCTTCTATCGCTTCTGGAAACTACTTCCTGAGTACAATGCCAGGGAAGTGTTTCAATATATCTGGCCTGATTGGTTTCAATCTCAAGTTCAACCAGTACAGGCTTACCACCTGAATGGCTTAGACCAATCAGGTTTGCATAATTCTCTCTCACTCCCTTGGTCTCTTCCTTATTAAAAACATCCTCATCTAGCTCCACCTTTATTGTTCTGTCAAGAGCATACGACCTGATATCATTCCCCTTATTAACCAGCCCAACCAGGTACCATCTATTCTGGTATTCCTTTAACAGGGCCGGTTTAACAAGAACCGGAAAGGGAGTTGAGTCAGTAAAGCGCTTGTACGTTAACCTAACTCTGCGATTTTTTGAAATCGCAAAGATTAATGGTGAAATAAACTCAACGCCCTTTACAAGTCCTTCGCCATCGAATGATATGATATTTTCTGCTTTCTCAGTATTACTGAAGATATCAGTGAAATTTCCGGTAAGAACAGCCATTTCAAGAAATTTCAGCAGACTGCCCATTTCAAGACTATTTTCTATGTCGATATAGTAACCATTATTCTGATCATCGTATTCAATCTCTATCCCAAACTCTTCGCGTATATATCTGATATCCCTCTGGATTGTTCTGTCGGATAGACTGAACCCATGATCATCAAGCATTTCCCTGATGCGAGAGAATCCGGGAAAACCAGGCTGCTTTACAAGACTGATAATCAGAAAGTAGCGTGTTATAGTTCTATGGATTGCCATAATTTAGATTATCCAATATACAAAATAATTCTTATATACGACATATTCTGTCGGAGTTGACGTGCATATTATACAAAAAAGAATTATGGATAGTAAACCACCAAAAGCTTCAAAGAATAATAAGGTAATAGATCTGCTAACTATTATTGCAAAGAAAAGTAAGGATTGTGGTCTTGTTAAAGCGAAAAAAATAGATGAGATTAACAATCTGAAGTCATTTTTGTCGTGCACCAGAACCCAGGCTCTTTTCTTTGCTCTGATTGTATATTTATCTGTAATAGATGATCAGCCCAGACTAAACGACCTTGCCAAACATCTTGATCATGACCCTCTGGATCTTTTGAGCAATTATAATGATCTCAGGGCTCTTGAAAAAAAAGGGCTTGTTAGAAAAGGAAGAACCTATCGTAATGACAGTATCTCTGAAGTTCAATTCTACGCGCCTTCGGAAGTAATTGATGCTCTTTCAATGGAGAACCCGAGGATGCTGTTGAGCTCAAAAATAGATGATTCGGCAAGTCTTTTTTCAAGGATCAGTAAACTACTTGATTATGTTGAGGATAACGTAATGAACCAGAATGAACTTTGTGATGAAATTATGGAACTGGTTAAAGGAAACAGCTTTCACTATACTATTAAGAACCTTAACTCATATAAGGTTGATGATTGGAACAAACTGCTTATTCTAACAATTGGAGCCGAGTTTGTAAAAGGAGTGACTGAGATTGACCTTGATGATCATCTCAAAAATATTCTGGATGAACCCGCTGACAGGTTCAGGCTAAAAAGAAGTCTGATCAGAGGCACTAACCCCCTGATCAAGAAAGGAATTTTGAAGCTGGAAAATTCATTCTTCAAAACAGACAGAACAGTCTATCTCACAGACAAAGCAATCAGAGATCTTTTTGATTGCGAAATGGATATTGAGCCAAAAAAAGACGTTTCAGAAAAGGAAATAATTATGCCTGCTCAGATCAAGCCAAGGAAACTATTCTATAATGAAAAGGAATATAATCAACTAAACCGTATCGACAGATTTTTATCAAAATCATCATATTCCAGAATAATAAAGGAGCTTGGTAAGAACAATCTGCCTGAAGGTGTTCCTATCCTCTTTTATGGATCGCCAGGCACAGGTAAAACCGAAGCAGTATACCAGCTTGCAAGAAAGCTCAAAAAAGTAATATTCAGGGTTGATATCAGCAGTACAAAAAGCATGTGGTACGGAGAATCGGAGAAGGAAATAAAGAAACTCTTTGATAGGTACAGGGCTCTGGAAAAAAACAGAGAAAATTGCCCTATCCTGCTATTTAACGAAGCTGATGCAATACTGGGTACCAGGAAAAAAGTTGGTCGCTCGCCTGTTGACCAGACTGAGAATGCCATTCAGAATATTATTCTCCAGGAAATGGAGGATTTTAAAGGAATAATGATTGCAACAACTAACCTTACAGTAAATTTCGATAGTGCATTTGAGAGAAGGTTTCTATACAAAGTAAGATTCGACAAACCTGAGAAGGATATCAGATCTAAAATATGGAAGGAACATATCCCTGATCTGAAACCAAAGGAAGCATTAAGACTTGCAGACCTATTTGATTTTTCAGGAGGTGAAATATCAAATATAGCCCGCAAAGTAATCTCAAATAGTATAGTCAGCGGTAACAAAGTAAAAATTGATGAAATAATCAGTTATGCTAAGGAAGAAAAGATTGTTGAAGAAAGGAGGTTTATAGGATTTTAAACTATTTAATTAAGAGGACATTAATTTATAGAAGCGGACTTTTCAGATTAGAAATATATAATTATCTTTAAGATTATCAATCAATTAAAACAAGTATACATTATGAATAAGGATTTAGAGAAATTTGGTTTTGAAAAAGCAGGTAGTTGGATAAACCTGGAAGATAACAAAGATAGTTTTGGTGTTACAATCCCTCCAGAGAAGCATGATTCGATTTTTTTTCTGTACGCATACGTAATTGGTGATAACATAATGTATATAGGTAAATCAGATAGAACAGTAAGACAGCGAATCCTTTCAGGGTGGGCAAAAAATAAAAAGAAGTTTGATCTGAAGAAGTCCTCTACTGGTGGAAAATACCTTTATAAAGAGATAGTCGAGAATAATAATACTGTCGATATATATTTATGTTTCCCTTTCGATAATATATTAGTAAGTAATATCATACTGCCAGATGCCTTTGAATCTATTAACCATGATAAAAGAATAGTTGCAGCAAAAAGAGGTCTACTAAGGGAAATGGAAAGTTATGTTATTAATTATATGAAAGATAAGAAGCAATGTGATTGGAATGGAAATTCTTGATGGTAATTCTGTAAAATTTAGTACTAGTTTACTATCTTAAAAGTGAACTAATCGCTTCCTTATTAGGATTATTTAGCAGGTCTTCTATTTCCATTAATGTAGTGGGGTGTAACTTTTCAACGAGTTCCTGCAGTGTTTGATCACGCTCTGCTTCAGGTATGGATTCAAACTCACCATATTTGATTATACGTTGACCACTGCCAGGACCATAAGTAATCTTGCCTGTTCTTAAATCAACTATTATAACCAGCGAATCCGTGACCGGTTCATTGATAATCCATTTCTTAAGTGTGATCATCGCCCTACTGAATGATCTGTAAATCGGGATTAGTTCCATCTTAATTACTTTTTATATTCCAGCTTATGCAGTTCATTAAACCACCTTCCCTGGCTATATTTTTAATATTTACTGCTTCAACTACTCTGTCTTTGAATACTTCTGCGACGATATCAAGTGCTTCCTTATCGTGATTCTGAGGAGTTTCAAATACCGGGAATACTA
>CAYYLA010000119.1:0-2132 GCA_964441785.1 uncultured Candidatus Cloacimonadota bacterium
GCCCGGCGGTTTTCAAGACCGCTGTCTTACCAATTAGAACTAATCCTCCCTTAGGCCATGAACCAATAATTTTTCGCGTCTTTGAATGTCAAATGATTTTTTTAAGATTTAGGTGTATCCAAACTCTTTTAAAGCATTCTTTTTATTGCGCCAATTAGGTTTAACTTTTATCCAGAGATCCAATTTAATTCGCTTACCGATTATCTTATAGATCTCTTTTTCGGAATTTAATCTCACAGTTTTGATTTTTTGGCCCTTATTTCCCAGGATAATCGGCTTTTGTGATTTTCGTTCTACCCAAATATTAGCGGAGATTTCAACCTTATTATCGAATTCTTTGAACAATTCAACAACAACGGTTGTAGCATAGGGAATCTCCTCTTTATAATTGAGGTAGATTTGCTCTCTGATAATTTCTTGAACAAAGAAGCGTTCGGGTAAATCAGAGATATGATCGGGATCATAGAAGGGTGGTGAATAAGGGAGATAGCGTGAGAATTTATCCAGGAAGAAGGATGGATCTTTAGAATTGAGTATCGAAGCAGGGATTACTTCTTCAAAATCTTTTGCAGAGAGATCTGCACATTTTTCTTCAATGATCTCAGGTGTAACCAGATCGGTTTTATTTAAGATTGCGATTTTAGGTAGTCTGATTTTCCCTAGAAAATCCAGCACCAGATTATCATAATCGGTTGGATACTTATGAGCATCTGTCATGAAAATAATCAGATCAGCACCTTTTAACGAATCCATGATATATTGGATCATTTTTTCATGCAGCTCGTAGCGTGGTTTAACAAAACCGGGGGTATCGAGGAAGATAATCTGTTTCTCTTCATCGGAAAGAATACCTTTGATCTGTTGTCGGGTTGTTTGGGGTTTTGATGTGGCGATAGACAGTTTTTCACCCAGGAGGTGATTCATCAATGTTGATTTACCAACATTGGGTTTTCCAATAATAGCGATAAAGCCACATTTGAAGTTTTCGTACACGTGATTCTCCTATTTTTTTCTGATTAACTACAGATTTTGGCAACCAGCATTGTGAGCAGAATTTCTGGTTTTGTATCGATTGATTTCAGGTTAATATCTGTTTTTAGAAGTTTATTAAAGATCAGTCTTATTTTGCTTTGATCGAAATTCTTAGCTCTTTGAATATAATCTTTTCGGAAGAAGTGATAGACTTCGGGTAGGTAAGAATTTGAGATATCATAGTCACTTATATGTCGTTTACGTAATGAAATGATTTTCCAGATAATTGTAAAAAAAGAGGTAAGCATATTGATAACCAGGATAGGCGATTCATTATTTTCGATAAGGTTATCAAGGATAATCAACGCTTTCTTTAGATTCTTATCACCCAGGGCGTTTTGAAGATCAAAAACACTGTATGATCTTGATTTGCCAACGCATTCAATAACGTCCTCTTTCGAAATTACAGGGTTACCTTTTTGGTAAAGTATCAATTTATTCAGTTCGTTTTCAGCCAGCAAATAATCCGGTTCGATATAGTTAGCAAAGAAATTGATCGTCTCCTGGCTCATGGTAACATTTTTGTTCTTGATTTCACTAGTGAGCCAGCGTTGGATATCGCGGAAATCATACGGTGCTTTGCATTCCACAACCACCGCTTCTTTATTAATGATTTTAAAGGCTTTCAACCGTTTATCATTTTTGTCTGAAACCAGGACAAGAACAGATGTGCTAACGGGATTATTCAAGTATTCTGCAATCCGGAGCATTTCACTGGTTTTAAGATTATCGAAATTTCGGATGATAACAACCCTTTGTTCTGCCATGAAGGGTGCCATTTCGAGATTTTCAAGTATTTCATTAGCAGAGGTATCATCGCCATAGAGCAGGGTGAAATCAAAATCATTAGATCGATCAACTTTCAATTTTTTAATGACAGCAGAGAGCGCTTTATCTTTAAGATAGCTTTCAGTCCCGAAAATAAAATAGCAGGGATAGAGTCGAAAATTTCTTAAGACTTTATCGAATTCATAATGAAGATATTTCTTTCCATTAAATGAATAATTAGAATACATAACTCGTAATTTATCTTCAATAGGTTTTCTGGAAGAGCACACAAGATAACCTTTATTAATAATATCCTGAAAAAAAGACTCCAT
>CAYYLA010000119.1:2142-2489 GCA_964441785.1 uncultured Candidatus Cloacimonadota bacterium
GATATTTCTTTCCTTTCTGCATTAAAGTTCCTTAGGTTCTCCAAGATTGATTTCGGTGATAACAGCTCCAATTGTAGCGATTACACCGAAGATGAAGAGGCTCCAAACAGATTCTGAGACTATATGAATATTGGGATTGAGGATGAATGAAATATATGCTGTTGTTAAACCGGCAGCAATACCGGTTATTGTGGCTGATATTATTCTATTGCCAATGGGTGCGCCTTTAGCTCCAACAGTTACAAGTAAACCGATTAGATATTGAACAACTATATTAGCTCACCACATCTCTTTCATTGATTTAAAAGCAATGAAGAAATGAGTGATAGCATAATCAGAACCGACAA